>CAIJZF010000357.1 GCA_903825095.1 uncultured Bacteroidota bacterium
ATAAGACTATTCAGGAAGCTATTAAAGATGCAGGTTTTGAGCCTCAGTTAAGAGACCAACAATACGAATGGAGAACCTTGCCTACAGCTATCCAAGAGCAGATCATAAACTATTAGTGAGTAAGCGTTTAGCAGCCCTTTAGCTAAAAATATTTTCATTAAAAACAAGCCATTGACTGTAACATTTAGGTCAAGGGCTCGTTTAATGCTAATAGAAGCTTCTTTTTATACATGACCAACTTAGCATGACCGATTTAGAATTCAATATTTGTGTAGATGATTACTCCGATGGGGTCTACCGCTTTATACTAAAAATTAGTAAAAATAAAGAGGACGCCAAGGATATTGTGCAAACCTCTTTTGAAAAATTATGGGTGAATAGAGAAAAGGTGGAAACCCTAAAGGCCAAGTCCTATTTATTTACTGTGGCCTATCATTTAATGATTGACCAACTTAGAAAAGAGAATAAGATAGTAATGACAGATAGCTTTGATGAAAATACTCAAACAGTTTCGCAGGGCAGTTCAGAATTAAAGCAATTATTACTTCAAGCTATTAACAATTTAAACCCTACGCAGAAATCTCTAATTCTTTTAAAAGATTACGAAGGTTATTCTTACCAAGAAATTGGAGAGATCATGCAATTGTCAGAATCACAAGTAAAAGTTTATTTGCATAGGGCCAGGTTAATTTTAAAAAATAAATTAACTCATGTAGAAAAAATGAGTGCTTAATAATATGATAAACAAAAACAACTACGAAACTTTTTTCATGTCATATATTGACAATGAATTAAATGCTGCCGAAAGAGCGGCCGTAGATGCTTTTGTCTTGAATGAACCAAAATATGCAGAAGAGCTAGCCCTTTTTGAAAAAGCAAAACCGCATGCGCCTAATATAGAAATGGAGGATAAAATATTTTTATACCGTTTCCCAGAAATGCAGGCCAGCCTAGATATAAATTTTAAAAAAACTTTATATAGAAAAGAAGCTCCTGTTCGTAAAATAATATTTACACCTAATTTAATGAGGGCTTCCTTTGCTATTGCTGCTTTATTTATTTTCTTTATTGGAATTCAGCTATTTAAAACTAATACAGCATTAAAAGAAAAAGCCTCATTTGTTTCTGCCAATAATTCTTCTACTAATTCAAAACAGACTGAGAATACGATATTGCCTGACAATGCACCGGAGGCTTCTGTAAATAAAATTAATAATGCCAATAATACTATAGCCGAGTCTGCTACTGCTAATCAAGCTGGCTTTGAAGATCAAGCCATAGTAAATAATAATATGAACACAAATATTATTAATACAACTGAGGGTCTTAGCCGAACTAGTAGAGAAAATGATAGCCAAAATATATTAGTAGCCAAATTCAATGAAGGTAAGATAAGTGCAACTGCTATGGAAACAAAGGCTACTGAAGAAGAAAAATCAATACCTAGCCTTCCTACTAATTATAAAGAAATTGATACAGAAGAGGAAGACAGAACCATTAGTATTGGTATGCTCGAAATTGATGGTGCCGCCTTTAGGGGTATTACTAGAAGAGTTTCAGCGCTACTTAAAAGAAATAAAATAGAAAAAGAAAAATAAATATGAAAAAAACAATTACAATATTAACGGCTTGCTTCTTAATGGCCTTCAGCTTTTCAGCTACGGCGCAAAACGATAGTTCAAGAACTAATTTTAAAATAGTATCCGATAGTAGTTACAGAGCAAATGATACCATTACCATTGGTAATATGATTATTGTAAAAAAACAAGGCGGTCGTAATAATGACTACGATAATAATAGTTATTATAATAGAAAAAGAAATAGGCTTTATGGGACCAGTATAAATATCACCAATGGTAGAATTAAAAAAGATACCTTCTTGTCTGTAAATGATGACACTGTAAGACTAGGTAGATTAAATATTATTAAATCACAAGACAGTAACAATAAAAAAGACTGGGAATCAATGATAGAGCATGGCGATTTTGATAATACCCGTATTAGTATTGAACGCGCTCCTAAAAAATTAAAAAATGTAACTACTAATTGGTTCTCTTTTGATTTAGGCTATGCGAATTATAGAGACGAGTCACCTCAAATGGCTTATTTAGCTATATACCCTGGCCTACCTTATAGTAAGTATGCGGTGAATTCAAATAACTTAAAATTAGACAATAGAAAGTCAAGCAATTTTAATCTTTGGATTGTACAACAAAAATTAAATCTCTATCAACATAAAATAAATTTAAAATACGGAGTAGGTTTTGAAATGTTCAATTTCAGATTTGAACAACCCATAAGTTTTAGAAATGAACCTGGTAAAACGGTGTTCATGGACGATGTTAATTTTAGAAAAAATAAACTATTCACAAAATACTTAACAGTACCTGTTCAATTAAACCTTCAACCCAACCCCTATAGCCGTAAAGGTTTTTATGCAAGTATAGGTTTAAGTGCAGGGTATTTAGTAGATGCAAGAGACAAACAAATTAGTGCCGAAAGAGGCAAGCAAAAATATGATGGCAATTTCGAATTGAATAACTGGAGATTTGCCACCATTGGTGAATTAGGAATTAGTGGTATAAGATTATACGGCTCCTATGGTTCAATTAATTTATTCGATAAAAATCAAAGTCATTTTTCTTTATTCCCGTATGCAATAGGTTTAAGATTTCAAAGCAGATTTTGAAAAAATAGTTCCCCCTATAAAAACTCGTTGATTTGGTTTTGTTGATTTTTGGTGAACATAAAAGCCCCCCGATACATCGGAGGGCTTTTTAATTATGATTATACTTAGATAAGTAAATTAGCTAAGTCTTATAAAGTTTACACTAAATTTTCAGCACCGAAATAAGATTGCAATACCTTCGGAAGGGCAATACCCGCTTCAGTTTGGTAGTTTTCTACAATGGCTGCAAAAATTCTTGGAAGGGCCAATGAACTTCCGTTTAAAGAATGTGCAAACTGAATTTTACCAGCTGCATCCTTGAAACGACATTTCATTCTATAGGTTTGATAAGATTGGAAATTAGAAACACTACTTACTTCTAGCCATCTCTGCTGAGCAGCACTATACACTTCAAAATCATAAGTAATGGCAGAAGCAAATCCCATATCTCCTCCACATAATCTTAGAATACGATATTGTAAACCCAGGCTCACTAATAATTTTTCAACGTGCGCCACCATTTCATTTAACACTGCATCACTTTTATCGGGATGTACAATTTGTATAATTTCTACTTTCTCAAATTGATGTACTCTATTTAATCCGCGCACATCTTTTCCAAAACTACCTGCCTCTCTTCTAAAGCAAGGAGAATAAGCGGTCATTTGAAGTGGAAGCTCTGCTTCTTTCAAAACCACATCTCTATAAATATTGGTAACAGGCACTTCTGCTGTTGGAATTAAATAA
>CAIJZF010000358.1 GCA_903825095.1 uncultured Bacteroidota bacterium
CTACCCCAGAAGGCTGGAAAGTAGACTTGCAATATTCTTATCCCCAAAAAACAAAATAAAAAATAAAATGGTATATTTGCGCCAGCAAGTTAGCCACAATTAAACATTTATAAATTAACAGAATGGAAGCGCAAAAAAACACAAAAAAATACTGGGCACTTTTTTTTACATGGTTTGTTATTTTAATTACTCTATTTGTTTTACATAGAGAGTTTTTCTGGTTAGCCCTTCCAGGCACTTTAACTTATTTCGCAAAAGCAATGGACCTCTTCTAGATCATTAAATTAGTCGATTAAATGAGTCCAACACTATATTTCATAAAAGACCCGCTCTAGATTTTAGAGCGGGTCTTTTTTTATGCCTACTATTAGTTTTTAAATTATTATATTTTAAATCTTAGCTCTTTATTTTAAAATAGAAAGCGCCGCTGCCGCATAAGCAAACATTTCTGGCTGATGATGATGAATAGGCTTTGTTACTTTAGATTCTCCCAAACGAACCACTATCGCATTTTTATCACGAATAATGAAAACGTATTGCCCAAATAAACCGTTCTGTGCCACTATATCATGGCCTTGTTCTTTAAACATCCAGTATTGATAACCGTAAAAGTCGACTGGGTTTTCGTTTTCATAACGGTCTTTTAAATAAGTGGCTGGAGTAGTAGCTGCTTGCACATAATTACTTGAAACAATTTGTTTCTCCCCCCATTTGCCATTCTGCAATACAAGTTGTCCAAATCTTGCATAGTCGCGTGCTACCCCATTGAAACAACAAAAAGCTTTTTCATGTTTTTGAGCGCCATCTAAAAGCCATAGTCCATCTGCTTCTGCACCCATGGGTTGCATAAATCTTTCTGAAACAAGTGTTGAAATATTTTGACCAAATACTTTTTCAACAATCAAACCCAATACTTGTGTATCTCCACTACGATAGTCCCAATGCACACCAGATGGTTCTTGGAATTTCATTTTACTCACCATATACTCTTCATCATTACCATAATAACTATAGGCATTCATACTAAAATAGCCTTTATCCAATTCATAATAATTAGTACCAGAGCTCATGGTTAATAAATCTTTGATACGCACTTTTTCTAAACCACTTGTTTTAAAATGAGGTACATAATTACCCACAGGCTCTTCCAATGATTTTATTTTTCCTTCATCTACTGCAATGCCAATTAATAAAGAGATCATACTTTTAGCAGCTGAGAAAGAACCACTTAAAGTAGTGGGCGTATAGCCATCCCAATACTTTTCATAAATTAATTTACCATCTTGAATAACTAAAAAAGCATGGGTGTCGTTAGAGTCCATGATGGCCAATAGTGAATCTGAGATAACCATCTTATTATAACTAGAGTCCAAAGGCCAATATTGAGGCTTGCCCCCACTAGGCACTAAGCGTGTAGGATGGGTTTTATAATCGTGAATGGTGTGCACGCCCCAAGATGCAAAGTTTTTTAAATGCGAAAATTGAGGAGTTATAGATAGGCCGCCTAATACAATTATGATTAGCGCAAGGCCAATGGCAATTTTTTTTAGCATAGTTAGAAAAAGTTTGGTTTATTTGCAATCCGCTTCTCTAGAAGCGCTACTATAAAATTAAATAAATTAACTGTAATAAAATGTATTCAAGCGAATTTCAAGCAATAATTGATCGTCGTCGATCGAACCGAAGATTTGACCCCCTTGTGGAAGTACCCGACGAAGTCATTAAAAAAAGTATAGAACGCTCTATTTTATCTCCTAATAGTAGCAATATGCAACTTTGGGAATTTTACTGGATCAAAAATGAAGAAGAAAAGAAAAAATACGAGGCTTTATGCTTAGGCCAGTCTGCCGCTAAAACAGCCAAGCAAATAGTAGTTTTTGTAACTAGAAAAGATTTATGGAAACAAAGAGCCAAATGGAATTACGACAGATTAAAAAAAGGTATCAAAGGTGAACCTTCCAAACTAGAGAAAAGAGGATTAGACTACTATGGCAAATTAATGCCCCTAGCCTACAGATCTGATATTTTTGGATTTTTTGCTTTCGTAAGAAGATGTATTAGTTTTTTTATGGGTATTTCAAAACCATTCATGCGTTTTGGTGGCAAGGCCGATCAAAGAATTACCGTGCATAAGTCTTGCGCATTAGCTGCACAAACTTTTATGTTGTCGATAGCTGCTGAAGGTTTTGAATCTTGTCCTATGGAAGGCTTTGATCAAGTAAGAGTTAAAAAAGCATTGAACCTCCCAGCAGGTGCTGAAATTAATATGATTATTGCCGTGGGCAAAGGAACAGAACAAGGTATATGGGGACCGCGCTTTAGAGTACCTTATGAAGAAGTGGTTTTTGAACGCTAATAAAAGAGCGCTAAAATATTAAGTCTATAAAAAAAGCCCCTCGATATTTCGGGGGGCTTTTTTTATTAATTTTTTGCCGGCGTGATAATTATGTTTCTGTATTCAATCGGACCATGATCTCCTTGCATCATAATAGGCCCTGGTTCGCCTTCATTACTATCTAAGGCGCCACCTGTAATACCTGGAATTTGTTGATTGTAAATAACAGTAACACCATTTGCAACTACAGTTACTAATCTTCCTACTAAGGTAATATCATAAGACTGCCATTCTCCTGGTTCTTTAGCCATATTAAATAAAGGGTCTATAAATCCATACACGCCTCCTAAATAAATATTTAAGGGTTCTCTACCCTTGCTATCTTCTACTTGCACTTCATACCTGCCTCTTAAATACACACCACTATTACTTTCTTTAGGATAACGAAATTCAATATGTAATTTAAAATCGTTAAATGTTGCTGCAGATCTAATATTCGCACCAGATTGTGGACTTTTCAAAACTCCATTCTCTACTACCCATTGGTTTTTACCTAAGGCCTGCCAGCCGTCTAAATTTTTTCCGTTAAATAATTGAATTGGCTTTCCCCAAATAGGTTTTTTATTGGTAATTAAGCGAGGTGCTCTCACTCCTGTAAATTTGAAAGTTTTACCTAATGGACTAAGAATGGTACCTTCTAATTTGTCATCCTTCAGTGTTGCTTCAAAAAACATTTCTTTATCGCTTACATCAAATTGAGTAGGAATTTGAAAATTTACTTTACCCTCTTTGAAAAATACTTCTGAAATAGGACGCGCACTTCCCGATTCCCAAACAAAATGTCCTGTTAAAGTTTTAAGGCCTGAATGTCTTACTTCCAACCAAGATGCTGCTTTACGACCTTTAAAATCCACTGTTAAATCCCATCTACCTTCAATGGGTGCTGCTTTAATTTCTTCCGCCCTTAATTGATTATTCGAAACAAAGGCTAAAAGCCCTACTAATACTAGGAAATAATACTTTTTCATATCTGATTAAATTAAATATATAAGGTAAAAAATTACGTACTAAATGTAAGAAAATATGGCTAAGAAAGCTCGGTATTTATATAAAAATAGGATAAATGGTACTGGTATTAGGATGAATAGTACTGGGTATTTGTTTTTCTTATTCTCAAAAAAACAATTAGCTTTAATACGTAAAATTTATACTAATGAATACAAAAAGAATCTTTTCTTGGCTACTTATCATAGTAGCCCCTTTATTAACTTTTGCGCAGCAGACTACGCAGTACCCCAACGACTATTTAAGTCCTGAATTTCATGCAGGTCGTCGTGCTGCTTTTAAAGAAAAATTATCAGCAAATGGCGTGGGCATTTTCTTTGCCTCTCAAGTGCGTGTAAGGTCAAACGATACCGATTTCCAATTTGCGCAAAATAAAAACTTCTACTACTTTACTGGCTTAGAAGAATCAGATGCTTTATTATTATTATTCAAACAACCCGTTACTATTTTAAATAAAACGGGAACTGAATTTATTTTTGTCAAAAATCGTGACCCACAAAAAGAATTGTGGACAGGAAAAATTTTAGGTGCAGAAGGTGTGAAAGCCAAATACAAAATGGATAATGTATTTATCAACGACCAGTTCACGGCTAATACCGTTGATTTTAATAGTATTGATTCTGTATTTACCGCTTATCGTGGGGAGGGAATTTTTTCAAAGTATAAAAGAACAGAGGACCCTCTAGCACGCATGGCTTCTATAGTAGATAGTATTATCAATACACAAAACAAACCCATTGCTGCAAGAAGTACTCAAATGATATTAAGCAGTCTTCGTGGTATTAAACAACCAGAAGAGATTGCTTTAATTGCTAAAGCAGCTGCTATTAGCAGCGAAGGTCATAGCGATGTCATGCGTGCTATTAAACCTGGCATGGCTGAATACCAAGCCCAAGCCATTATGGAATATCATTTTAAAACCAATGGTTCGGAGTATCCTGGCTACCCTAGTATTAATGGGGCTGCAGAAAATTCATGCGTACTGCACTATATCACTAATTTAAAAACCATCAATGATGGTGAAATGTTATTAAGCGATTGCGCCGCAGAATACCATGGCTATAGCGCTGACGTTACTAGAACCGTCCCTGCTAATGGAAAATTTACAGCCGCTCAAAAAATAATTTATGAATTAGTATTAAAAGCACAAGATGCGGGCATTGCTGCCTGTGTGCCTGGTGCGCCTTTTGGTGTAGCAGATGCTGCTGCTAGAAAAGTAGTAAACGAAGGTTTAATTCAATTAGGCATTGCTGCTAATGAAGCAGAGGCCAGAAAATATTTTCCGCATGGCACTTCACATCATTTAGGATTAGATGTACACGATATGGGCCCTCGTACTTTATTACCAGGTGTAGTCTTAACAGTAGAACCTGGTATTTATATTCCACCAGGAAGTAACTGCGATAAAAAATGGTGGAGCATTGGTGTAAGAA
>CAIJZF010000359.1 GCA_903825095.1 uncultured Bacteroidota bacterium
GAACAAAGTTGACTTAGTTGATGATCCTGAATTATTAGACTTAGTTGAAATGGAAGTTCGTGATTTATTAACTTCTTATGGATTTGATGGAGATAAAACTCCAGTCATCCGTGGTTCTGCTACAGGTGCTTTATCTGGTGAGCAAAAATGGTTAGATGCTGTAACTGAATTAATGAATGCAGTAGATACTTATATTCCTTTGCCTCCTCGTCCTATCGATCAACCATTCTTAATGTCTGTAGAGGACGTATTCTCGATCACTGGTCGTGGAACAGTTGCTACAGGTCGTATTGAGCGTGGTATTGTTAAAGTAGGTGAAGCAGTAGAAATCGTAGGTTTGATGGATGCTCCAATGAGCTCAACTGTAACAGGTGTTGAGATGTTCAAAAAATTATTGGATCAAGGTCAAGCTGGTGATAACGCAGGTTTATTATTACGTGGTATTGAGAAAAAAGATATCCGTCGTGGTATGGTAATTTGCGCACCAAAAACTATTACTCCACATACAGACTTCAAATGTGAAGTATACGTATTATCAAAAGAAGAAGGTGGACGTCATACTCCATTCTTTAATAAATACCGTCCTCAATTCTACTTCCGTACTACGGATGTTACTGGAGAGTGTTCTTTACCAGAAGGAACTGAGATGGTAATGCCAGGTGATAACGTTAGCTTAACTGTAAAGTTAATCCAACCTATCGCGATGGAAAAAGGTCTTAAGTTCGCTATCCGTGAGGGTGGTAGAACTGTAGGAGCTGGTCAAGTTACTGAGATTATTAAGTAATTTAACTAAATATATAAACTGAAAGTCTTTGGTTTTAGCATTAGCTAGGACCAGAGACTTTTGGTTCATACGGGCATAGTGCAACGGTAGCATACGGGTCTCCAAAACCTTTGATCTGGGTTCGAATCCTAGTGCCCGTGCTAATATTTATAGCAGAATGGCTATATTTATCAAAATTGGATTAAAAAAAATTGAATAGAAATGAACAAGATTGCTAATTATTTTAAAGAAAGCTACATCGAGTTGCAAGAAAAAGTGACTTGGCCTACATGGGCTAATTTACAACAAAGCACAGTGATAGTTTTGGTAGCAACCATTATCATTACCGCTTTAGTTTGGGTGATGGATTTTTCAAGCAACCAATTATTAAAGTTGATATACTCATTATTTAAGTAAGATGGAAACAGAAGTTTTAAATACGGTCGAAACCCCTGCAACGCCTGTGGCTGCTGCTTTAGAGACAAAGTGGTATGTACTTCGTGTAGTAAGTGGTAAAGAAAAAAAGATTAAAGAATACCTGGATAAAGACATTGTTAGAAATAATTGGACGAACATTATTAAGCAAGTTTTTTTACCAATGGAGAAAGTGTATAAAGTGCAAAACGGTAAAAAAGTAATGCGCGAAAAAAACTATTTTCCTGGTTATGTAATGATGGAAGTGGTCGATACCAACAACGGCGGGCGTTTACCTGATGACATCGTAATGTCTATTAGTAATGTTACCAACGTAATGCATTTTTTGACCGATGGTAAAGGGTCAAAAGGAAATATTATCTGTTTGAGAAAATCTGAAGTAAACAAAATGTTAGGCAAGGTGGACGAAATGAACGACTTAGGTGGTTCTATCAGCGAGCCATTCATTTTGGGTGAAACAGTTAAAATAATTGAGGGACCTTTCAATGACTTTAATGGTGTCATAGAAGAGGTGAATGAAGAAAAGAAGAAATTGAAAGTGACCGTAAAAATATTCGGTCGATCTACTCCAGTGGAATTAAGTTTCATGCAGGTAGAAAAACTGAGTTAGAAGGAAAAAGGTAAAAAAAGTCCCTTCTCGAGCAATCGGGGAGGGATTTTTTTTGGCCAAATGCCAAGAATCTCGTACTTTTGCCCTCCAATTTACAGTTTTCGGACTGTGGGTATTTGGGAGTATCTGCATAATGTAGGTACGCTTAACCAAAAAAAACATAAAAAATGGCAAAAGAAATCTCTGGCTATGTGAAGCTGC
>CAIJZF010000360.1 GCA_903825095.1 uncultured Bacteroidota bacterium
CCTTATTTTAAAATTAGGAATGTAAAAATGGGTATATATTTGAACTATAAATTTCTTACTATGGATGCCCTTTTAAGTTTACAAAATTTGAAAAAATATTATGCTACACAGAAAGCGGTAGACGATATTAGTTTCGACATTGAGCGTGGAAGTATTTTTGGATTGCTTGGCCCAAATGGTGCAGGCAAAACCACTTTACTGCGTATGATAACGGGTATATTTTATCCGGACAGCGGCAATATATTCTTAGACGGCACCACTTTTAATCCCATGGTAGATATTGAAAAAATTGGATACATGCCAGAAGAAAGAGGCATGTATAAGAAAATGAAAATTGGAGAACAAGCATTGTACCTAGCACAATTAAAAGGAATGTCTAAGGCAGAAGCCACTGAAAAAATAAAATACTGGTTTAAGAAATTTGAGATGGAAAGTTGGTGGAATAAAAAGGTAGAAGATTTAAGTAAGGGAATGAGTCAGAAATTACAATTTGTCATTACCGTTTTGCACGAACCCAAATTAATTATTTTAGACGAGCCTTTTAGTGGCCTTGACCCTTTAAATGCCAATTTAATTAAGGATGAAATTTATGCACTTGCTAAAAAAGGCTCTACCATTATATTTAGTACCCACCGTATGGAACAAGTGGAAGAAATTTGCGACCATATTGTGCTAGTGAACTTGGGTAAAAAAATATTAGATGGCTCTGTGGCAGGTATTAAGCAACAGTTTAAAGAAAATAATTTCTCTATTGAAATTAAAGCAGGGTCTAGTTTAACAAGCAATAGCATTTTCACTATTATAAACGAGACTGGCTCTAAATACTTAATTAAAATTAATGAAGGCCATTCTGTAAACAATGTACTTCAATATATTATTGAGCAAAAAATTGAACTAATTGGTTTTAATGAAGTACTTCCTTCTTTAAATGAAATATTTATCAAATTAGTAGAAGGAACGCATGCAGGTGCGCGTGCCTTTCAAAATATTTAAAAAAAATTATAATGAATAAGACTTGGTTAATCATACAAAGAGAATACAGCAGCAGGGTAAAAAATAAACGTTTTTTAATCCTTACTTTTTTAACGCCCCTATTAATTGTGGGCTTAATTGCCGCTTCCGCCTACTTTTCAATTACAGGGGTGGAGTATAGAAAGATTGCGGTGATAGACCCAAATGGATTTATTAAAAATTCATTAAAAAATACCAATCAAATTAGCTTTAGCTTTCCTGAAAAAGTAGATACCTCTAACTATGTTGAAAAAGGTTATACCGATATTTTAATTTTACCTCAATTTGAAAAAGGTACTAAGTCCGATTATATTTTAAGATCTAAAAAATCGATGGGTTTAATGTTACAAGAAAGTATTAGTAACAGAATTAATAGCGCCATTGAAGATCAAATGTTACAAGATGCCGGTATTCAACAAAATATTTTAGATTCTATTCATAAAGCCTCGCAAGTAGCAGAATTAAAAGCCTACGAGGACAAAGGAAGTTCTAGCAAAGAAAGTAATGCAGGCCTAGCCATGGGTATTGGCTATGCGAGTGGTTTGCTTATATATATGACCATGTTTATTTATGGTGCCATGGTCATGCGTGGAGTGATGGAAGAAAAAACCAATCGTATTGCAGAAGTCATAATTAGTAGTGTGAAGCCTTTTGAATTAATGATGGGTAAGATTATTGGTATTGGCGCAGTGGGCTTAACTCAGTTTTTATTATGGATTGTTTTAATTATAAGTTTAACCAGTGCTGCCACAGGCTTCTTACCTGCCGATGTTCAAGATCAGGTACAAACCCTACAACAAAATAATGGACAAATGGCAGGTGGTATGATGCAAGCAAGTGAATCGGCACAAAAAATTTACAGCATCCAACATACTATTTCAACGGCTAACTGGCCTTTAATAATTGGCTGCTTTATATTTTATTTTATAGGAGGTTATTTATTTTATGCAGCTTTATTTGCAGCAGTGGGTAGTACTGTCAACGAGGATCCTCAAGATGCGCAAAGTTTAATGTTCCCTATTACCATGCCGCTTATTTTTTCTTATATTATTACCAATATGGTTACCCAAAACCCCAATACACCTATTGCTTTTTGGGCAAGTATTATCCCATTTAGTTCTCCCATGGTTATGATGGCGCGTGTGGCTTATGGCGTTCCTAGTGCGGTAAGTTATTGGGAATTAGCTTTAAGTATGTTATGCCTTGTAGGTGGATTTATATTTACCACTTGGTTAAGCGGACGTATTTACCGAACAGGTATTTTACTTTATGGTAAAAAAGTAACTTGGAAAATAATGTTTAAGTGGGCCTTTAAGAAAGCCTAAGACTTATTTTATATTTCGCCTACAACGCAATTCTTATATTCACACCTGCCCTTGTATTGGTAATGGGTGGTGATGAAGATATATAAGGTGTGGCCTTTCTTCTATCGTAGAAGAATTTTAAATTAATTCTTGTATTTAAAACATAATCTATAGAAGGTTGTATGGTGACTTCTCTTTGACCACCAGTTCCGTAGGCATTGGCTTGGTCTAGCCTACTATTACTATTAAACATATCGCGGGTAGAGAGGTCTAGTCGGAATGTTAAGTCATTGCTTAATTTATTATTGTTTACACCTGGAACAGCAAAAGGCAACTTCACTCCTTTTTTACGAAAGGCCGTTCCAAATACCCACTCTGTACTATTGTTTTCACTTAATTGATAATCGACTAAGCTTAATGATAAAATTCTACTCTTCTTATATTCAAAACGAAGCGACCATTGCGTCACAGTGGTTAAATTCAATCCAATTAGTGGCTCCATTCTTTCACTAATGGTAATATTAGGTACCAAGAAGTAAGGTACATAGTTTCCGCTAATGGTGTCTTTAAAGGAAGGCGCTCCTCTTCTATAAATATCGGTGTATTGTAATGAACTATTAAAACTATTCATAGATAAACTACCATTGTACCCATGTGTTAAACTAATATTGGTAAATAATTCAGACAACACTGGAAGTTTTGATAATCCATTGAATACAATCGCCCAGTTTGGTTTTGGCAACATACCAGAAAATGGATTAGAACGAATACTTGAATTATTTTGATTCAATAAATCTACTTTTTTAGGATCCTGCCCTGTATAAGCTGCGATGAAGGCTGGGATTAAAACATCTTGCGCATATTTACCATAACCAGATGCATAGCCATCTTTAGTTGTGGTACTATTGCCAAAGGCAGGGTCAGTCCAATAACTATTATTAACAGCCACGCGTTTTGAAATGATAGATCTATATGATTCAAAGGCTTGAAACTGTGTAGAAATAATATTGGGGTCGTGCACATCGAAAAAAGTATTCAAGGCGACATAACTAATATTAAACCCACCCGCTGATAATGGATTAGCGTGCACTTTATTATCATATCTCGGGTTCAATACATCGGTATAACTATTAGTATCCTTAAATAATTCTGTATACTCCTTGGTAAGAGTTTTAGTAAAGTTTACATCTATAATTAAAGTTTTAATAGGCTCTAACATGATTCTTCCTGTAATTCTTTGCTCAAAGCCCTGTCTAAATATCATATTAAATTGAGGACTTCTAGTAAACTTATTATCTTTCTCTTGCTTGTTTAACCAAGTACTATCGGGCTGTCTACCAAAAGTATAATCCAATCCAGGGGCGAGTCCACTAAAATCATTATTTAAATACTGTACCCCACTTAAATAACCGGGTAGTCTACTATTAAAGCTTTCAGCATAATCAAAATTGGCTGTTTGTAACATGGTCAAAAACTTAGCAATAGGCTTTAAACCCTCAGGCACATTAATAGGCTCATTGGCTTTCAATACTCTTTGTGCAATTCGTTCTAATCTTCTTGCCTCTTTCCATTTTTTTAATGTAGAATCGCGCTGTTTACCCTTCATTCCTGCCAATGCCTCTTCCTTACTCATTAATATTTTAGAAGAGAGTGGATTCGTTTCAGGGCTTGCACCATTGGATTTTTGATCTGACAATAAAGCATTTAGATATTTAGACTTTTTATAAAAACTTAGGAAATTAAACTGCGCATTTATTTGTTGCGAGAAAGTATTTTCAATGGTATTACCCAAGTCCTCGGCTAGCCTGCTTGCCCCTATCCAATTATAATTAGTAGCTACATTATAACTAGATAATATCCAATCTGTCAAAGGGAATTTGGAAGTAGGAATATCATAACGCATAGAAACTCTTTGATTATACAAAGTATTTCTTCCAGCACGAAGTAACATTCTTGTTAAAGAATCTTTTTTCTCCTGTGTATCTATTTTCCCATTGGGTTCGTCAATTCTTGAATTCACATTTATTGTTGCATCTAGATTAAGGGACCTTGTAAGAGGCCAACGCATATTGAATATGCGATTCATGGTAAAATATTTATCAAAAGTGGTTTCTGCTTTATCTATAGAGCCATCAGAGCCAACAATTCTTGGCGTGAACTCTCCATATTGTCTGTCTAAGGCAGTTCTATAACTAATTAAACTAGGTGCAGGTGTTAAGTTTATATCACGAAGCCATGCAAACCAAGGTGTAATATTTCTTAAAGCTTTTTTGAATGGTTCAATACTTTTGACTCTATTGTTAAAGGTATAACCAATGGCACCTCTTTGTTTAGTTAATTGATTTAATTCAACAAGCGGGCTTGTTTGTTCCAATTGAGAATAAGAATAACTAAAATCAAAATTACTAATGCTTAGCATATTCGGCTTTTTACCCGGCATCACACGCACATTCGTAAAATTGATGGTCTTAATGGTGGTTTGATCCACAGAGGCAGCTATAATAGAATCTCTTTTAAAGACATCCTTTGTATTTTTTACTTTATCTGTATACAAGACATCTTTATCAAAGGGGTCAAACATTGGATTTTCTGTAGTTCTATTAATACCTGCAAATACAGGTAGTGAAACTTTAATTTGCTTCGGTAATAATTTTCCCGCGTCAATATTAGTAGCTATATCAAATTGAGTAAGTCCTGTTTTAGAACGCTCATTC
>CAIJZF010000361.1 GCA_903825095.1 uncultured Bacteroidota bacterium
GCACCTACCGATGCTTTGGCACTTAGTATTTATGAAAAAAATATTTCCTTATTACCCACCAAGCGTGGGCTTATTGACGGGCAACTTGCCTTAATTCATAAGAACGATTTTTCTGCAGAAGCCGTATTTGCTTTAAATCAAAAATTTGGCTACGATGATACAGAATAGAAAAAACAATGAATTAAAACAAACTTAAAAACGAATATTACATTCGTTATTTCTGACACTACAAAAATTTAAATTTCTTTTAAACCAAAATATAAATATAAATACAATGAAAAAAACCAGCTCACTGTTTCTATTATGTATGTTTAGTTTTTCAACGGCAGTTTTTGCTCAAGAAAAATTAGATATTGCTACCATAGATAAGATAAAAGAAGAAGGCTTAAAGCGTTCTCAGATAATGGACATCATGTTTAATTTAACAGATGCAAGTGGCAACAGACTAACTAACTCTCCAGGATATTTTCGTGCAGCGAATTATGCTAAAGATAAATTAGTTTCTATTGGACTTTCTAATGCTGCCTTGGATCCTTGGGGTGAATTTGGTAAAGGCTGGGAATTAGAAAAATCATACTTAGCCATGACAGCCCCTTATTATAAGGCTATTCAAAACTATCCAAAGGCTTGGACAGGTGGCACGAAGGGTTTAAAAAATGCTGAAATTGTAGCAGTAGTGCTTAAAGATTCTGCAGGACTTGAACAGTACCGTGGTACTTTAAAAGGCAAAATAATTATCATTGATAAATTAGAGGCATATAAGCAAAGCTTTAAAGCAGACGCTGTTCGTTTCACCGATGAAGAGTTAGAGAAAATGGCCAATGCAGCACCTATGCAGCCTCGTGGTCAAGGCGCTACACCTGATACTGCTATGATGAGAAGAATGCAAGCAATGCGTGGTAGTGGCAATGTATTAAACATTTTAAAAGCAATGGCTATTAGTGAAGGTGCCGTGGCTATGCTTACGAGCAGTCCTCGTTTTCATGATGGTACTATTTTTTCTCAAGGTGGCGGTGGTTATAAAGGAACAGACCCTGAGAACTTCTTAGATATTGCTATTGGTATTGAAGACTATAACACTATTTTAAGATTAGTGAAAGCAGGTACAGCAGTAAAATTAGATGCCGATGTTAAAACTAAATTTTACAATAAAGACTTACAAGGATATAATGTTATTGCAGAAATTCCTGGTACAGATCCAGTATTGAAAGATGAAATTGTTATGATTGGTGCGCATTTAGATTCATGGCATACAGGAACAGGCGCTACCGACAACGCATCTGGTTCTGCAGTCATGATGGAAGCGCTTCGAATTTTAAAAACAGTAGGTATTAATAATAAGAGAACCATTCGTATTGGTTTATGGGGTGGAGAAGAAGAAGGCTTATTAGGTTCAAGAGGTTATGTAAAAAAGACTTTTGCAGATCCTGCTACGATGCAACTATTACCTTCTCATGAAAAATTCTCATCTTATTTTAATATAGACAACGGTACTGGTAAAGTGCGTGGTATTTATTTACAAAATAATGCAGCATGTAAAGAAATTTTCGAACAATGGTTTGCGCCATTGAAAGATATTACCAATGGCACTATTACAATAAGCAATACAGGTGGAACAGACCATCAATCTTTTGATGGAGTGGGTTTACCTGGATTCCAATTCATCCAAGATCCTATTGAATATGATACACGCACACACCATAGCAATATGGATGTATTAGATCATGTAAGTGAAGACGATCTAAAACAAATTGCCACCATTGTTGCCACCTTTGTTTTCGATGCAGCACAAAGAGATCAAAAACTTCCTCGCAATGAATTGCCTAAGCCAAGACCAGGCGGTCCAAGGTTCTAGTCCATCATTCTTTTAAATTTAAAATCAACTACTTATTCATTTAGGTAGTTGATTTTTTTTTGGTGCCATTCATCCATTTTTAATTTTTTATATGGATTAAGTTCTAATTTTAAGTATTGAAATTAGCCATATGTTTACCCCCTTAAAATATATTTTTTGTGTTTGTATAGTTTTAGCAACCCATCTTGCTATTGCACAAAAAAATATTGAAAACACCGATAGCCTTGCGGGCCGCTTTATTAGTGATGTAAGAGCAGGCACTACTGAGAAATTATTTGTTCAAACCAATAAAAATATTTTTGTAGCGGGAGAAGAACTTTGGTTTAAAGCTTGGATTGTAAATTCATTATCACATAAATATTTTTCGCATAGTAAAACTTTGTTTGTTGATCTGGTGAATGAAAAAGACAGTGCAGTTGCTCAGTTATTATTAAACATTCCAAGTCAGAAAACAGAAGGCCTTATTAAATTATCGGATTCCTTACGAGAAGGTTTTTATTGGTTACGATTATATA
>CAIJZF010000362.1 GCA_903825095.1 uncultured Bacteroidota bacterium
GCAGCTTACAATAAAATTGCCACTGAAACCAAGAACAAATTTGCAGTGGTGAAAGCACAAATTCATGCAGGTGGTCGTGGTAAAGGAAAAATTGTAGGCACTGAACAAAGAGGTGTAGCCGTTGGAAAATCGGCATCAGATATCGAAACTTTTGCAAAGAATATATTAGGTGGCACTTTAGTAACTATTCAAACCGGTGAAGCTGGCAAATTAGTTTCTAAAATATTAATAGCACAAGATGTTTATTATGAAGGCCCTCAACCTACTAAAGAATTTTACCTTTCTATTTTATTAGATCGTGCAAAAGGCATGAATGTAGTAATGTATAGTACGGAAGGTGGAATGGATATTGAAGAAGTAGCTCATAACACGCCTGAAAAAATATTCAAAGAGTGGATACACCCAGGTGGTGGTTTACAAGGATTCCAAGCAAGAAAAATTGCATTCAACCTAGGTTTAAGTGGTGAGGCATTAAAAAGCTGCGTAAAATTTGTCACCAATTTATACAATGCCTATGTAGGTTTAGATTGCGGTATGTTAGAGATTAATCCTTTATTCAAAACTTCAGATGACAGAATCATTGCTGTGGATTGCAAAATGAATATTGACGATAGCGCTTTAATGCGTCATCCCGATTTATTAGCAATGCGCGATGTATCTGAAGAAGATCCTACTGAAGTAGAAGCAGGTGAATACAATTTAAACTTTGTGAAATTAGATGGTAATGTAGGTTGTATGGTGAATGGTGCAGGACTAGCCATGGCAACAATGGATATGATTAAATTAAGTGGTGGTGAGCCAGCTAACTTCTTAGACGTGGGTGGTTCTGCAAATGCACAAACAGTGGAAGCAGGTTTCAGAATTATCTTGAAAGACCCTAATGTAAAAGCAATTCTTATTAATATATTCGGTGGTATTGTTCGTTGCGACCGTGTTGCAGCGGGTGTAATCGAAGCATTCAATAAATTAGGCAATATTAATATACCCATCATTGTTCGTTTACAAGGAACCAATGCGGTAGAAGCTAAGAAATTAATAGATGAGAGTGGATTGAAAGTACAGTCTGCTATTCAATTAAGCGAGGCAGCAGCCTTGGTTAAAAAAGCAGTGGCTTAGGTTTTATAGATTTTTTATAAAATATAAAAATCTATAAAACCCCTTTGATGATTTTTATAAATCCACTCGAAACTCGAGAGGATTTATGTTTTACCTCTCTGATGATTTTAAAAAACCTCTCGATATTCGGGAGGTTTTTTGTTTACACCTTCTTTACTTCTGTAAGGGCACTGAATAAATAAATATTACCCGTAGCCAGTTCAATGCATTCAATTCGCTTGCGCCTCAATTTAATTTTTCTAAAAGTTCTTCCTTTGATTTCCATAAACAATTCTCCATCTTTTAAATGAGCAAGTACAATCACCCCTTCTTTTTTCACGGGGTTATACCTTCTTAATACTAATAACAAAGCAGTCTCTCCATTGGCAGTGGCAGCAGGATTAAGCAATGTTTTTTGCAAACTCTTTTTAATATCTTCTGGGAAAATTTCTAATTGTATAAACTGCGCCAAAAGTTGACCATATATAGCCTTCCATTCCTTACCATGCGCCTCCACCCTATTTCTATATTGTTCAAAACATAATAAATGCGCTAGCTCATGTAATAGAGTAATCAGAAATTCATACTTATTCAAATTTCCATTTACTGTAATCTTATGATTAGAGCCCATGGCAGCATGCCTATAATCCCCTAGCACCGATTTTCTTTCTCTTGTAACTGTTAAATGTACCTTGTAATGATTAATAAGTTCAACCACCGACTCAAAGGCTCCTTCTGGCAAGTAAGCATTTAATGCATGTAAAGGATGTTCAACTTTTGCCAAAATAATAATGAATTAAAAATAGATGATTACTTTTTACTTATAAAGTCTTTAATTTCAAACCAAGTATAGGCTAAATACAATGCCATACTAGTTAATAAAGTTGGGTAGCCTACTGGTTCTTTAGCTTGCTTTACATAGGTTAGTGCTGCTCCTGCAAAAACAATTAATTTAAAAAGCGTACCCAATATCACCGACCTAATTAATGCATTGGGATTGGCGGGATCCACTCTTTTGAGTCTTATATAATTTAAATACACCATCGCAAACAACATCATGTTTACTGTTAATACAAAATTAATTTTAACAGGTACTGTAATGCCATTAAATAGTATAGTTTGACCTGCCACCAAGACCATCATAAATAATAAAAAGGCAGTAAGATTCTTTTTTAAAAACATAAGGATATTTTAATAAATGGTGATAATGTTGTTTAACCTATTTTTTTTGTTGAGTATCTCTCACCACCATCACCAGCGTAAATAAAATGAATAAAGAGGGGAAAATCCAGGCAGCTCTATTATGCCAATTAAAATAAATATCCATTTTCTTTCCCAAAAACAAGCAAATTAAAAGCCCCGCTATAATTTGCGTTCCTAAACCAGCATATTTCGCCAAGCTATTCACAGGATGATGCTCTTTATTTTTATTATGGGAAGAAGGAATTGCCATTAATCAAAAGATTGTTTGCTTTCAGGTAGCACCAAGGGCAAAGTGTCTAATTGTTTAGGATTGCCTTCAGATAACACTTTTTTAATCCCTTCTAGATATTGTTCTTTATAATGAATAGCCTGCTCTAAGGAATCGGTTCTAATTTTCAATAGTTGCAATGCAGTTCTACTTTCTTTAGTGCCATATCCGGGAATATAATATTTAAGAGGGGTAAAAGCAATTAAGGCAATGGTCATTCCTACTAGTAATATAAAGGTAATACTGAAGCCAATATAGACCGATTTTCTGGACAATCTAAACGCTAATAGTTCATCAAATGTGTCGTCGTTCATAACCACTAATCGGTAAGTATTACTGGTTCTTTTGAAAGTGTTATTGATATCTAATTTTGGCATAATCTAGTGTGCTTGTTAAAGATACAACCTATTCCATTTTTTTAAGAGAATAATAGGAAATAAATGTATTTTTAAGGCGATTTTAACCCATTTATGCAGCATACAAAAGCCCCTTATAAATTTCTTACGAATTGGTTTTGGGCCGTCTGCATCCTAAGCCAATTTTGCATTCAGGTAAGTGCACAAAGCAACATTAAAAAAACACAAGACAGCCCGCAACAAAAAACCGATACTAGCAAGCCCTTAATTGATATTAATAATAGCAAGCTTGTAAAAAAAGCCAATGCCATTTTAGATAGCAATCAAAAAAAAGTAAATGATTTTATTTTAAACAAGGTTAATAAATTGAAGGGGGCTGCGAACGATAAGGCTAATAAAATAGTGGGCAAGGTTATTCCACTTGAAATTGAAAAACCCCTTCCCTATGAACGCCTTCTTAATACAAAATACACTTTAGGCCGAAGAGCCTACCAGAATACAGTTTCTCAGTTTAACTTTTTATTCCATGCAGAAGAAGAGTTGAATGAAAATATTTTAAGAGCCAGAAATGAATATGTAGACGACTACACTAGTTTAATTAGTTTTTACGATTACGATTTAAGTACTATCGCGAAAAACAGTATCGATTCTATTATTTACAGATGCAATGCCAATATAGTACTACACGACCTAAGAAGCAATTGGGTAGATGACGCCTACTTACTTTTAGCCAAGGCTTATTTATTTCACAAAGACTTTGATACCGCAGGAAGCATACTTCAATTTATAAACTATTCATTCGACGATAAAGAAAATGGGATGGACTTGCCTATTGGTAGTAATTTAAGAAATACAAAAGGTAAATTTAGTATCGCCACGGCTGAGAATAATCGCTTTTTTGAGAACTTAAATGTACGTAATGAAAGTATGGTATGGCAGGCTAGAAATTATTTCGAAAAAGAAGAGTTTAATGAAGGCATTAGTTTACTGCAGTTATTAGAAGCGGATGCCATTTTCCCTAAGAGATTACACCCTTTTTTAAATGAGCAGCTTGCCTACGGTTATTATTTAATGGAAATGTATGATAAAGCTGCAGCTGCACTTGAAAAAGGAATTAACAACGCCCCCGACGACGCTGCAAAAACAAGATGGTATTATTTATTAGGACAATTATGGCAGAAGGCAGATAGGTGGGATAAAGCCTACCCTTGGTATAAAAAAGCAAATCAAAATGCAGTGAACCCCATTGTAAGCGTTTATGCAAAAATTAGCATGATAAGCTATGATGCCAAAAACGCAAACAACCCATGGGAAGAACTTGCCTACTCACTTGAAAGAATGATTAAAAGAGATAAGTATAAACCTTATGCCGATATCATTTATTTCGAGATGTCAAAATTAGCTATCCAAAATAATGCTTATGCTAAAGCCAATGAATGGTTAATTCAATCTATTAAGAAAAATAGAACCAACATAAAGCAAAAACAAAAAGCTTTTGAGCTATTAGGAAATATTAGCTATTCTAATAATAAATTTAGTATTGCTAAACTGGCTTATGACAGCTTACAAACTGTCTTAAAAACAAATCCTAACTACGAAACTATACAAGCTAGAAAAAAATGGCTGGGCACCATTAGTACCAATGAAAAAATAATGGAAGCTCAAGATAGTTTGCAATTCATATACCTACTAAACCCGCCGGCTCAAGAAGCTCAATTTAGAAATTGGCAAAAAAGGATTCAATTTGAAAATGAATCTTTAAAAGATATTTTTACAGACAAAATTCCTATTTCTGCCTATAGTCTTGAAACGCCCACTAGAAATAATTTTAGCAATACTGATAATAGCAATAATTTTTATTTTGACAATAAGTCGGCACTAGTGCAAGGCAAACAAAACTTTAGCCAAAAATGGGGACAAAGGCCCAATGTAGATGGATGGAGAAGAAAAACAAGCATTATTAATACAAACAGCAGTGTCAGTAATCAAGATCAAATAACCAGTTCGTTTCAAAATATGAATTCTAATAAGGATTCGTTGCAAATAATGGGCTTAAGCATGGATGGAAAAGGAATTGGAAAAGGTAATGAAAAAACTATAGGTTATGAAATGATTGCAGATGGTA
>CAIJZF010000363.1 GCA_903825095.1 uncultured Bacteroidota bacterium
ATGGATGGTATCTTTAACGAAGGAGATGTAGTAAAAGTGAAATTGGTTGGTTTGGATCCTAAAACAGGTAAGTTCAAATTAAGTCATAAAGCTTTATTACCTCGTCCAGAGCAAGCGCCTCGTGAAGATAGAGGTCCTCAACAAGGTTAATTTTTTAGCATTATAATATTAAAGCCCTGATTTATCGGGGCTTTTTTGTTTATTATACAAGTCGATGATTAAATACATAATCTTCGTCTCTCTCTGCGTTGAAGTTTGACTCATGCATCAGACGCTTGTTCGCGTCTTCTCGCCTCAGATTAGTATTTAATCATCTTACTATTATACCTTTACGGCCTAAGACCTATTAAGAACCTAATTAAAGACGTACAAAACAATCTAATGTCTAAAGAATATATACAAATAGCCTTCAATTTTGACAATCAGGACCAATTTGAAATGCTGGTTGCTCAGCTTTCTGCATTAGGATTTGAGGGGTTTAACGAGGAAGAGGCAAGCCAAGGCATTAATGATGGGGTGAAAATGTCAAATAAGCTAGGAGAAGGGGCAGGACATTGCAAAACCTTTGTACTAAAGACAGATTTTGAGGCTAATTTATTGGGTAATGAATTAGATATTATATTCAAGCAGCATAAGTTAACTTACACAAAATCAGTTATTAAAGAAGAAAATTGGAATGCCCTTTGGGAATCTAATTTTGAACCAGTAAGGGTGGGTGATTTTGTGGGTATACGAGCTAATTTTCATCCCCATTTTGAACCTAAAGTAGCTTATGAGATAGAGATTACACCCAAAATGAGCTTTGGAACAGGGCATCATGCAACCACTTTCACAGTCATAGAATTAATGGAATCTATGGACTTTAAAGGGAAGTCGGTTTATGATTTTGGAACGGGCACTGGTATTTTAGCCATACTTGCTGAAAAGCTAGGGGCGGCATCGGTTCTAGCTGTAGATAACGACGATTGGTGTATAGAAAATTCCATAGAAAATGTACAAAACAATGGTTGTCAATTAGTTAGAATAGAAAAAGTAGAATCGGCCTATCAAAAAGAAAACTTTGACATTATTATAGCCAATGTAAACAGGCATATCATTGAAGCTAATATGCTTGAATTAAGCCAATTGGCAAGTCCTACAGCTACCTTGGTTTTAAGTGGTTTACTTATTGAGGACCAGGCAGATATGATAGAATTAGCAGCGAAACAAGGCTGGAAATACCAAAAATCAAGGCCCTTAAATGGCTGGGTTAGTTTATTGTTTAATCTTTAAAAGAAGGTTCACCAGGTAGTGTTAACAAATCATTAATTTTTTTCGTCGTATATTTGCCTTCCAAGAAAATTGAAATATGACTGAAATTGTATTAATTATTCTGGCCTATATCATCGGTTCTATCCCTACAGCAGTTTGGGTGAGTAAGTCTGTTTTTGGGATTGACATTAGAGATTACGGAAGTGGGAACGCAGGTGCGACCAATTCCTTTAGAGTTTTGGGCTCAAAATGGGGAAGTTTTGTAATGCTGGTGGATGTAACTAAGGGCGTAATTGCAACTTCCTTATACATACTTATTCCTTATTATTTAACCAACGAACTAGCAAGAACCAATTTTATGATAGCCCTAGGAATGGTGGCTGTCCTTGGACATATATTTCCCATTTTTGCCAATTTTAAAGGGGGAAAGGGTGTGGCTACTTTATTGGGAATGGCCTTAGCTATTCAACCAGTAGTCGCTTTATTATGCTTAGTAGTATTCTTAATTACTTTGCTTTCTACAAGATTCGTATCATTAAGCTCTATGCTCGCTGGAGTGGCTTTTATGGTATTGATCCTCTTTATTTTCAATGAAAAGGAGACTATCTATCGCCTTTTCGCTATTATAGTTGCAATGATGGTGGTGGTGACTCATCAGAAAAACATTACCAGGCTTATCAAGGGTACTGAAAATAAGGTGCCCATTTTCAAAAACAGAGGTAGAAAGCCTTAATTAGGATTTGCTCCACAAATTTTTTTAAGATTTCATCCCATTTTGTAGTTCAAAAAAATTAGAATTTCGTAACTTCGTCGTCCCTTAAAACTTTAAAGCTATGTCAGGTAATCAGAATATTTTAGAGAAATTGCAGTTGAAGGAAGAGAAAAATTTACTGATCCAAGGCCTACCTTCTTCCGTAGAAAAGCAGTTTGCTAAGCTTTCTTACAACAAGAACTTGACCCCTTTATTAAAGACTAGAAAAATCGATTTTGCGCTTATTTTCGCTATCAATCAATTGCAATTAAATAATATTCTAAAAGAGGTATTTTCAGCCTTACATCCAGAAAGTAAATTATGGATTGCTTATCCAAAAACCACTTCCAAAATTGTATCCGATTTAAATAGAGACGCTAGCTGGGAAATTTTATCTAAGAACGATTACGAGGCAGTAAGACAAGTTACTTTAGACCATGTATGGACAGCAATGCGTTTTAAGAAATTAGATCAAATACCTAATAGAAACAGAACCTTTGTTGAATTCAAGTCTGCCAATATTAAAGTAGATGATTTTGAAAAAAGATTAATTGCCCTTCCTATAGAATTAGATAAATTATTTGGCGCACATGAAGAAGCCAGAGAGTTCTTTATTTCTTTATCTATATTAAATCAAAAAGAATATTTAAGTTGGATCCAAGGCGCGAAGAAAGAAGAAACTAAACAAAAGCGTTTGGAATCTACTTTAGAAAAATTATTAGCAGGGAAGAATAGCCCATCCGAGAAGTAGTAATTATTTTAAGGCTCCAGGTTTGGAGCCTTTTGTTATTTCAAAATAACCGTTCCAATACTTTGCGTTAATTCTCGCTCTACTTCTTTTAAATGCTTATGTATTTGAAGTAATTGTATTTGTTCTTTTTCAGGTGCAGTCTCTAGGTCCATTTGATTTTGACTAATCATCTTTTTCACCTTTCTTAATTTAAAGTACATTAAACCTATTTCAACTTCGTTGATAATATCTTTTACATCTTCGCGTTCTGGCTTTCCTAATTTCTCATTCCATCTTGAACTTAATTCATGGTCGGGTTCAAATAAACTCACTACCCATTTTTGCACTCTTTCATCTTCATGGTATTGAAGTGTTTTACCATTGGGAAGCTTGCCTGCATAAAACCATTTTTTATAAGCGTCTACCAAATAAACCATATCCTCATTTTCTAAAGGGAAGCTTTCTATTTCATCAAAAATCCACTGTGCTACTAATTTATTTTCTTTGGTAAGTTCATTGCCATACTCAATAATTAGTTTTACTAAATTTTTCTCGTGGGCTAAATCTTTATCTGTAAATAAGTCGGTATCCTGCTGTTGTTCTTGACCTTGAGGGAAGCTAGGCATTAGAATAGCCGCTTCATCATAAGACATTTTCTTTTCTTCCTTTACTATCTTGTCTCTCTTGAACTTATTGACAAGTTGGGTTAAGCCTGTTTCGTCAATACGCAGTAGGGAAGAGCACTTCCTAACATATTCTTGTAGCTTGGTAAAGTCCTCTGGCTTATTAATTTTACTTAAGGTCTCTGCAATTTGATTCACCAAGGCATTTTTCTTATTCAAATCTCCACCCACTTCTTTTAACTGTACTTCTAATTGAAAGAGTACAAAATCTTTTTTAGCCGATTGTACAAATTCTCTAAAAGCGTCGGGTCCTACTTTATTTACATAGCTATCTGGATCTTCTTTATCTGGAATTAAAACAAGTTGCACATTTAATCCTTCTTCCAATGCCATGTCTAGACCACGCAAGGCTGCTTTCACACCTGCTGCATCTCCATCATAAATTATGGTAAGGTTCTGCGTATACTTTTTAATAAGTCTTAACTGGTCAATAGTTAAAGAAGTACCACCACTGGCCACCACATTTTCAATACCTGCTTGGTGAAGGCTTACCACATCGGTATAACCTTCTACGAGTAAACATTCATTTAATTTATCTATAGAAGTTCTTGCAAAATAAGAACCATATAAAATTTTACTTTTTACATAAATATCATTCTCGGGTGAGTTAATGTATTTAGGTGACTTATCATTTTTTGCAATTTGTCTTGCACCAAATCCAATAATTTTTCCAGTGGTATTATGAATAGGAAAAATAATACGGTCCCTATAATTATCTTGCCACTCGCCATTACGCTCTACTACTAAACCTGTTTTGGCAAAAAGTTCAGGATTGAATTGATTTTGAATTAAGGCCTTTGCTAAACTATCTTTATCGGAAGGGTTGTATCCAATTTTAAATTTTTCTACAATGGGTTTTAAAAAACCTCTATGTTGCATATAGCTTTGCGCAATAGATTCACCAGCTTCTGTATCCCAGTATTGCTTGGTGAAAAAATCCATCGCGAAGTTGTTAATCGCATATAAACTATCGGCTACTTGTTGTGCTAATTTTTGAGCAGGACTGGTCTCTGTTTCTTCAATTTCAATATTATACCTTGCTGCTAACCATCTTAAAGACTCTACATAACTATACTTCTCATGCTCCATTAAAAAAGTAATGGTATTGCCACTTTTGCCACAGCCAAAACATTTGTAAATTTCTTTCGCAGGGGAAACGGTAAAAGAAGGCGATTTTTCGTTGTGAAAAGGGCAGTTGCCTATGTAGTTGGTACCTCTCTTTTTTAACTTTACAAATTCACCCACCACATCAATGATGTCAATTCTGTTGGTAATTTGTTGTATGGTATTCGAGGTAATCATGAGGGCGAAAATAACTAATCTTAAGAGAAAATAGGGCTATTCTTGGTTCGAAAACTCCATATCGTCACTATCTAGTAATTCCCTTTCAATTTCCTCCATTTGGACAATGTCCCAAGCCTCTGATTCTGTGGGGGTCATATTCATTATTTCGGCATATTCGGTTAAATCTAGGGTATCCTGAAGGCTATCTGACAGGCAACAAATGACAAATGAGGTATTATTCTCATAGAAGCTGGCCTGACCATCTGCTAATTGGGCAATCACCGGCAACTCCCAACGGGCCACTTGCCCTAGGTTTAAAACCAGGTTTTTAGGGGCTTCAGCACCAATTTTAGCTATAATTTGGGCTAATTCTGGCACGAGATTTGAACTAAGACTATTCTCGAGAATGGTAAGAACAGTAAATTTCTCTTTGAGTTCGGTTTTGTATTGCATATGGGCTTAATAATAAAAGGTTGATAAACAAGTAATACTTAACATACTTTAGGTCAAAAATATTCGTTATTCTTGTAACAGCTCGAAATAAATATATGGATAATAATTTTTCAACACAAGTTAAGGAAATCATCTCTTATAGCCGTGAAGAGGCTTTGAGATTAGGTAATGACTTTATAGGAGCTGAGCATTTAATGCTAGGCCTTATAAGAGACCAGGAAAATACTGCGATAAAGGTATTGAAGCAGTTGAATGTAAATTTAGCAGAACTAAGAAAAGAAATTGAATTAGCCGTTAAGGATAAGTCGGGAAAGAATGTGGCGAACATTAATAGTTTGCCCTTAACTAAGCAAGCTGAAAAAGTAATTCGTGTTACGGTATTGGAAGCAAAGGCACTTAAGAGCCCGATGGTAGAAACGGAGCATTTACTTTTAAGTATTTTAAAAAACAAAGAAAACATAGCCACACAAATTTTAAATCAATTTGATATTGACTATGATTTATTCAGAACAGAATTAGGCATGATTGGATCAAATACAGATGAGCCTAGTATTCGTCCTAGGCAGAATTTCCTGAAGAAGGAGATGATGAATTTGAAGAAGAGAAAAGAGGTGGCGGTGCTGGCGCCTTTGGTGCTGCATCTAAAGCAAAACCTACAACACCTAATAAGTCAAAGACTCCTGTACTTGATAATTTTGGTCGTGATATTACCAAGCTTGCAGAAATGGATTC
The DNA here is from genome assembly GCA_903825095.1 of uncultured Bacteroidota bacterium. The sequence goes on from CAIJZF010000363.1 coordinate 5,885, forward strand.
ATTGGATCCTATAGTAGGTCGTGATGCAGAAATAGAAAGAGTGAGTCAAATTTTAAGTAGAAGAAAAAAGAATAATCCCATATTAATAGGTGAGCCGGGTGTGGGTAAGACGGCCATTGTAGAAGGTTTAGCACTTCGTATTGTGCAAAGAAAAGTAAGCCGTGTCTTATTTGATAAGCGTGTTATTTCTTTAGACTTAGCAGCACTTGTTGCAGGTACTAAATACAGAGGACAGTTTGAAGAGCGTATGAAGGCCATTATGAATGAGCTTGAAAAAAACAGAGACGTTATTTTATTTATAGATGAAATACATACTATTGTGGGTGCCGGTGGAGCAAGTGGTTCCTTAGACGCTTCCAATATCTTTAAGCCAGCACTAGCGCGTGGAGAATTACAATGTATTGGTGCATCTACCTTAGATGAATACCGTATGCATATTGAAAAAGATGGAGCCTTGGATAGACGTTTCCAAAAAGTAATTATCGAACCACCAAGTGTGGCTGATACGATTACCATCTTAAATAATATTAAATCTAAATACGAGGATTATCATAGCGTAGTATACGATCAAGAAGCCATAGAAGCTTGTGTGAAATTAAGCGACCGTTATATGACCGACCGTTTACTTCCCGATAAAGCCATTGATGTATTGGATGAAGTAGGAGCCAGAGTGCATTTGAAAAATATTAATGTTCCTTTAGATATTGTTGATTTAGAAAAACAAATTGAAGAAGTTAAGAACGAAAAAAATAGAGTGGTGAAAAGCCAACGCTTTGAAGAAGCGGCTAGCTTAAGAGATACAGAGAAGAAATTAGGAGAGGCTTTAGAAAAAGCTAAAACTACTTGGGAAGAAGATAGTAAGAACAAGCGTTTCCCTATTAACGAAGAAAATATTGCTGAAGTAGTGAGCATGATGACTGGCATTCCTGTAAAAAGAATGGTGGAAGCAGAAACTACGAAGTTGAAAAAAATGACCGAGGAAATGAAGACCGAAGTCATTGGACAAGACGAAGCTTTAGGCAAAGTGGTGAAAGCCATTCAAAGAAATAGAGTAGGCTTGAAGGATCCTAAAAAACCTATTGGTACTTTTATTTTCTTAGGTCCCACTGGAGTAGGTAAGACAGAGCTTGCTAGAGCACTTGCCAGAAATTTATTTGACTCAGAAGATTCTTTAATTAGAATTGACATGAGTGAGTATATGGAAAAGTTTTCTGTAAGCCGTTTAATTGGAGCACCTCCAGGTTATGTAGGCTATGAAGAAGGTGGTCAGTTAACAGAGAAAGTGCGCCGTAAGCCATACTGCGTCATACTTTTAGACGAAATTGAAAAAGCGCATCCAGATATTTATAATATTTTATTACAAGTATTAGATGATGGTATATTAACAGATGGCCTAGGTAGAAAAGTAGATTTTAAAAATACTTTAATTATCATGACTTCTAATATTGGCGCTCGTCAATTAAAAGAGTTTGGTGATGGAGTAGGATTTGCAACGGCTACCCGTGTGCTTCAGACCGATGAAAATAATAGATCTGTTATTGAAAAAGCATTAAAGAGAACATTCTCTCCTGAGTTTTTAAATAGAGTAGACGATGTAGTGGTATTTAATTCATTGACTAAGGAAAATATTTTCTTAATCATTGACATTATCATGAAAAATGTCTTGAGTCGACTAGTGACTTTAGGATTGAATTTAGTGATATCGGAAGATGCCAAAGGATTTATTGCCGATAAAGGATATGATGTTCAATTTGGAGCAAGACCTTTACATAGAGCCATTCAGAAATATATTGAAGATCCTCTAGCTGAAGAAATCTTAAACCATAGTGTTAAAGAAGGCGATACTTTAATGGGAGATTTAGATAAAGAAAATGGGAAGTTGGTTTTTACTTTACAAAAAAAGGAAAAAGAAAAAACGCCTAAGGCACCTAAAGAACCTAAAGAAGATTAAGGATTCCCCCAACGGTAACTATTTGCTTTTAACCCAGCTAAATCTATTATGCGGTGCACTACTGTATAAGCTAGTTCTTCAATGGTTTGTGGCTTGCTATAAAAACTTGGAGTAGCTGGACAAATAATGCCACCTGCTAAAGTGATCGTCTCCATGTTTTTAATATGAATTAAGTTATACGGTGTTTCGCGTGCCACAAGTATGAGCTTTCTTCTTTCTTTTAAAATTACATCGGCAGCCCTGGTGACTAAATCATCACTCATCCCACTTGCTATACGGCCTAAAGTACCCATACTGCAAGGAACAATAATCATAGTATTAAATTGAGCCGAGCCTGAGGCAAAGGGGGCGTTAAAATCGTTTTTTTGGTAAAAATGAAAAGGGTATGTAGTATAGTCTTGATTGCCTAATTCTGTCTCCCAAACAATTTTTGCATTATCGCTCATAACAATGCCTACCGCCTCTATCTGGTCCTGCATTTGGCTTAAACTGTCTAATAAGCATTTGGCGTAAATGGCGCCACTGGCGCCTGTAATGGCTACTACAATTTTATTCATATACTAATAACAAAAATAGGCACTAATTGTTGAATTATAAACGCGGAATCTATTTAGGACCTAAATCTTGCTTAAGATGGATTTTTATAATTAATTTAGAGCTAGTCCCATAAGGATCCATTGACATATCATGAAAATGGGATTTGATATTAGTTCAAACTATGAGTAAGAATAAAGCATGAGTAAGAATAAAGTATTTTGTTTTGGAGAAATTTTATTGCATTACGCACCACCGGTAGCTACTAATTACATAGACAGCCATCAGATGCCTTTTTATTTAGGGGGTGCAGAATTAAATGTGGCCACTGCATTAGCCAATTGGGATATACCTGTAAAATATGGGACAGCCATGCCTTCTCATTTTTTAACAGATCAAATTATAGCTCATTTATCGAAAAAAAATATGGATACCTCTGCTATTCAATTTTCTGGTAATAGAATTGGTTGCTTTTACTTGGAAACAGGCATGGATATGAAAAATGCAGCCGTGGTATATGATAGAGCCCATTCTTCTTTTGCTGAAATAAAAAAGGGGAGTATTGATTGGAAAGAAGTTTTAAAAGACGTGCATTGGTTTCATTTTAGTGCCATATCGGCGGCTCTTACACAAAATGCAACAGATGTTTGCGAGGAGGCTTTAATAGCAGCCACTGATTTGGGCATTCCTATTTCAGTAGACTTGAATTATAGAGCTAAATTATGGCAGTATGGAAAAACGCCTATTGAAGTAATGTCTAAGTTGGTTAAATACTGTACTGTATTAATGGGTAATCTTTGGGCGGTGGAAGATATGCTGGGTATAGCTTCCACTATTCAATCAAGTGAAGGATGTTCTAATGATGCGTTGATAAATGCGGCGAATGAAAGTATGACAAAACTAAAAGCGCAGTTTCCTTTGTTAAATACGATTGCCTATACATTTAGGTTAACTGAAAATTATTTTGGAGTCTTATCTAATAAAAATAATTTCTATACATCTCCAATCTATAATAGTAGAGAGGTGAAAAATATTGTAGGTACTGGAGATTGTTTTATGGCGGGTCTTCTTTATGGGATACAACATAAAAATACGCCAGAAGAATTAATTAATTTTGCTGCAGCTGCAGCGGTGGGTAAATTATATGAATTAGGCGATGCCACTGAGCAAAGCACTGAACAAATAAAAAATAGAATGTTATGATGACAGAAGAACAAATGAAGGCATATGTAAAAAAGGTAAAATTATTGCCCTTGTTTTATCATGATGATATTACAGTTTGTAAAGAAATTATCAAAGCGTTATATAAAGCAGGTATAAGATGTATTGAGTTCACCAATAGGGGGCCACAAGCATTAGAGCATTTTAAATTATTATTAGCGCATAGAAATGAGCACTACGCTGACTTAGTCTTAGCCATTGGTACAATTCAAAATCAAAAAGAAGCCCAAGCCTTTATAGAAGCAGGAGCCGATTTTTTAATAAGTCCATTCTTTGATCAATCTATTGCAGATGCTGCTTATTTACATAAAAAACTATGGATACCTGGTTGTATGACACCCACCGAAATACATATGGCTGAATCTGCAGGCTGTGATTTGATAAAATTATTTCCAGGCAATATACTTGGGCCTGGTTTTGTCACTGCTATTAAGCCTTTATTTCCTAGTCTAAGTTTTATAGTTACAGGAGGTGTTGATACTAGTACAGAGAATTTAACTGCTTGGTTTAAAGCAGGGGTAGTAGGAGTAGGTATGGGCAGTAAATTAATGAGTGAAGAATTATTAGCTTCTAAAAATTATGCTGCCTTGGAAACAACGACTGCAAAAGCCTTGGCTATTATTAATTCTTATTAATCTACTTTATACATTTTCTCATAATACTCTTCAGCCATTCTATTGCTGTCAAATTGGAAACGTACATCCTTCATTCCGTTTTGTGTAATCTGACGCCAAGTATCTTTATTGTCATAATACATAGGAACTATTTGTTGCTCTAGTATTTTGTATAATTCATCTAAATCGTAGTCGTCTTGTTGTTGAGTGCTCATGTTTTCATAATCGGCCTTAGGAATCACAAAGCCATTATTACCATGATTAATAAATTCTGGAATCCATCCATCATCTGTAGAAAAATTAATGGCACCATTCATTGCAGCAGTCATTCCGCTTGTTCCTGAAGCCTCTCTGGGCACACGTGGGTTATTTAACCAAACATCTGAAGCCTGCTTCATTCTTTTGCTCAATCCTAATTCATAACCAATTAATACAGCCACATTATTATAGTTCTTGCTTAAGTGTACTAAATTATTGAATTGAGAAATGGCAGGATGATCTACTGGATAAGGTTTACCCGCAAAAATAATTTGTACTGGATATTTTGCATTAGAAAGCAATTTTTCAAAACGATCTAAATCCCAAGATAAAAAGTCGGCTCTTTTATAACCTGCAAAACGTCTTGCCCATACAATAGTTAAAACATTCGGGTCAAATACTTTTCCAGTTTGATCGGCTACAATTTCAAAAGCACGTTTTTTCAAATACATTTTACGGTCATCGAATCCTGCTTCATCTTGACTCTCCGCAAAACGGTATAATTGTTTATCCGCCCAATAACGCCAGTTTTGTGCATTGGTAATATGTGTGATAGGACAGATGCCATCATACTTGCCCCATAATTCTCTACTTACATGTCCGTGTAGTTCAGACACTCCATTGGCTTTTCTTGCAAAACGAAGGGCTGCTAAAGAGTGATTGAACTGATCGTCTTCAATGCCTGTTAATTTTCTTACTTCATCCATACTTAAGCCACAGAAATAACCCATTTTATGACATAAATAAATATCGTGTTTTTCATTACCCGCTTCCTCAGGCGTGTGCGTAGTGAATACCAAACGTTTTTTAACTTCTGCTAATGACTTATGTTTATTCAATAAATAAAAAGCTGCAGAGAATCCATGGGCTTCATTTAAATGGTAAACTTCTGGGTTGAAATTTAATTCATCAATTAATTTAGCGCCAGCTACACCCAATAAAATAAATTGAGCCACTTTGGTAGCAACATTAGCGTCATATAAACGGTGCGTGATGGTTTGAGAAACATAATCGTTCTCTGGTAAATCGGTACTTAATAAAAATAGGGGTGCACTGCAAAAAGTATTAGGGGCTAAATAAAAAGCCTTTACCCATACTGGATGGTCATGAATAAGTATTTGGTATTTAATGCCGGTGTCTTCTAGGAAAGAATATATTTTTTCCATGAAAGTTACCTGCAAGGTTTGGTCTTGATTGCGGGCTTGATCATAATAACCATACTTCCATAATATACCTACACCAATTAAATTTTGGTTTAATTCAAAAGCACTTCTTAAATGAGAGCCTGCTAAAAATCCTAGGCCACCGCTATATATTTTTAAGGGTTGATGAATAGCAAATTCCATAGAAAAATAAGCTGCCTTTTTTTTGAATTGATCATTAATAGCATAAGGCACTTGATAGTTTCTAAAACTCATACAAACGGTTTTGGTTATTTGACTGCAATATAATGGTATTTGAAGAAAATGTAATTATTACACATTAAACTGTGGATAAGAACTAGATCTAGGGCTTGATTGTGGATTATTTCTTCTTTTTTGGCTTTCTTTTTTTGTCATAACTATCATTAAAATAGCAGGTCATGTTGCGGTGATTTCCGCAATTTCCGTCTTCTTTAATGTTAATGACATTGCCTTGTATGGTAAAATGTATTATGCAAGGATCTCCTTTTTCAGCATAAGTAGCTTGGTTTTTGGTAAAGTTTAATAAACCTTTTAATTCACCAACGCAAGTGCCATCCTTCTTTTCAAAATGTAAGAAAAATTGATATTTATTTTGAATGGAATAGTCTCTTATGGATATAAAATTTTTAGCATCTCTTGCATAGTCTCCACTAAAGGCATTATTCATTGCCATAGTGTCAAGTGGATTTAATATTTTTTTAGTTTCAGGTTTTTTATTGCTATCAAAATAAATTATTCTAAAACTACCATCGGTATATGCCCAACCTTTCTTTTCATAAGTAAGTGAATTGTCCTCTGCTAATTTATTTTCCTCTACTAAAAAAGAAGGCTCTCTGTTAATATTTAAACTTTTCCCATACATTTTGGAATTTGCATTTCCTTCATTGAATTCAGTAATGACTTTATAATCTAAGAACTTATTTTTTTTACTAAATACCACTACCGCTATTTCTTGTTTTTTAGGATGGCTCACATTTAACAATAAATAATATTCCTCTTCTTTTTCAATTCTTATAATGGGGTGTAAAGAAGCCTTTTTATCTTTGATGCCTATAATATTTTCAACCAAAGAATCTGGCATAAATTGAGCCAATGCTTTTCGGCCAATGACTAAAGTATCTGTATAGCGCTTCAAATTAGAATCAGAAATAGAAACAGGTAAACTAGCTGCTTTAAATACTTTATTAAAGTCATTGATAGTAAGGGGGGTATTGCCCGTTAAGTCTGGTTTTTTTTCAGCGCAAGCTAAAATCAAGCAGCAAAGCAATATATAGTAGCCATTACGCATCTCGTAGTTTTTTGCTAAAATAGACTATCAAACTGAGTTAGGCAAAAGCTTTTATCATTAAATTTACATTACTACGGGCATGAAGCATTCAGCCTCTCAAAAGGGCCGAAATAGTCACTGACCACTAGGTGTATAATTATTAGGTGCTTAATGAACTACTTAATTTAGAAGGAAGTATAATTATGAGAGAAAAGTCTTTAGATAACCTGCACGAGTCGGTTCCTGTCCAAAATAAGGGTGGGTGGCGAAAATTTATGGCCTTTATTGGGCCTGCCTATTTGGTAAGTGTGGGGTATATGGATCCGGGTAATTGGGCTACCGATTTACAAGGTGGTGCCAAATTTGGATACCAATTAATTTGGGTATTACTGCTCAGTAATTTAATGGCTATTTTATTGCAAAGTTTAAGTGCAAGACTAGGTATTGTACGCAGATTAGATTTAGCACAAGCCAATAGAGAAACCTATCCTCCCTTTATCAATTTCATTTTATACATTTTAGCAGAACTCGCTATTGCTGCCACCGATTTAGCAGAAGTATTAGGAATGGCCATTGGCATTAAATTATTAACAGGCATGCCATTAATGTATGGTACACTCATAACTGTTTTTGATACTTTCCTATTTTTATTTTTACAACGCTATGGCATTCGTAAAATGGAGGCCTTTATTTTAGTGTTGGTGGCCACCATTGGCTTTAGTTTTCTAATACAAATGTTTATAGCCAAACCCGATTTGTCTTATGCCATTAAAGGTTTTATTCCTTCAAAATTATCTCCAGAGGCCTTGTATATAGCAGTAGGTATTATTGGAGCCACTGTAATGCCGCATAATTTATACTTGCATTCTGCTTTAGTGCAAACCAGAAAAATTGAAAGAAGCAGCAAGGGTATTCGAAAATCTATTTGGTATAATTTTATAGATAGTGCTGTAGCATTAAATGCTGCCTTTTTTGTAAATGCTTCCATTTTAATTTTAGCCGCCACTGCTTTTTTTACAACAGGTAATACGCATGTTGCAAGAATTGAAGAAGCGCATTCTATGTTAGCGCCTTTACTTGGTTCGAAATTAGCGCCTATTTTATTTGCTATCGCTTTAATTGCTGCCGGCCAGAGCTCAACAGTGACGGGCACTTTGGCGGGTCAAATAGTCATGGAAGGTTATTTAAAATTAAGATTGAATCCTTGGATAAGAAGATTATTAACTAGGCTTATTGCCATTGTGCCTGCAGTTTTAGTAATAGGCATAATGGGGGAAGAACATGTTGATGCGCTTTTGATTTTGAGTCAAGTTATTTTAAGTTTACAATTAGGCTTCGCCGTTATTCCACTCATACATTTTGTAAGCGATAAAACGACCATGGGCGAATTTGTAATTAATTGGAAAGTGAAAGCAATGGCTTGGGTGGTGGCCAGTATATTGGTGTTTTTGAATGGAAACTTAGTCTTGAGTTTTGTAATAAATTATATTGAAGGAGCAGGTAATGGATTAGTGAAATTTTTTTTAATACTACTCGTACTTTTATTTTTAGCACTACTTATTTATATAATTGTATTTCCTATTTTTCTAAAAAGACATCATGCAAAGGTGGAGGAAGGTTTTCATGGTGAGATGATTGAATTAGATTGGTCACAGGAAGCGCCTGTGAATAAAATTGCGATTGCTGTTGATTTTTCAGTAGCCGATGCAAAGCTTATTAAAACGGCTATTCAACATGCACATGAGGCCACTGAATTTATTTTTATACATGTAGTGGAAAGTGCAACAGCAAAATATTTACAAGAATCAAGTGATGATAATGAAACCAGAAAAGACCAAGTGAGATTAGATACCTATGCAAATGCTTTACAATTGAAAGGCTATAAAGCCACTACCTATTTAGGCTATGAAAATAGGGTGAAGGAGATAGTTAATATTGTCAATAGCTATGATGCTAAATTATTGGTCATGGGAGGGCATCGCCACCAAGGTTGGAAGGACTATATCTTTGGGGAAACCATTGAGTCTGTTAGACATAAAGTAAAGATACCAGTGCTTATTGTGAATATATAAAGGACCAATTTAGGCCTATTTTACCTACCTATATCAGTAATTTATAAAGCTAGTTTTTGTACATTTGACAAAATTTATACACTATGGGACAGAAAATTAAAGTAGCCAATCCGGTAGTAGAATTGGATGGCGATGAAATGACTAGAATTATTTGGAAATTTATTAAAGACAAATTAATTCTTCCTTATTTAGAAATTGATATTAAGTATTATGATTTAGGTATGGAGTATCGTGACGAAACCAACGATCAAGTAACAGTGGATGCTGCCAATGCCATTAAGCAATATGGAGTAGGTATTAAATGTGCCACCATCACACCAGATGAACAAAGAGTAGAAGAGTTTAAGTTAAAACAAATGTGGAAGAGCCCTAATGGGACTATTCGTAATATTTTAGATGGTACTGTTTTCAGAGAGCCCATTGTTTGTAATAATGTGCCTCGCTTAGTGCCTAATTGGACTGCACCTATTTGTATTGGTCGTCATGCTTTTGGTGATCAATACCGTGCTACCGATTTTGTAACCAAAGGGAAAGGCAAATTAACTATTAAGTTTGAAGGGGAAGATGGAACCAAACAAGAGTTTGAAGTATTTAATTTCAAAGGGGATGGAGTAGCGATGGCTATGTACAATACCGATGAAAGTATTTATGGTTTTGCCCGTGCTTGTTTTAACCAAGCCTTAGCTAAAAAATGGCCTTTGTATTTATCTACAAAAAATACCATTTTAAAAAAATACGATGGTCGTTTCAAAGATATTTTTGAAGAAGTATATCAAAATGAATTTAAAGCCAAGTATGATGCAGCAGGTATTACTTATGAGCACCGTTTAATTGATGATATGGTGGCTTCTGCTTTAAAGTGGAATGGTAATTTTGTATGGGCTTGTAAGAATTATGATGGTGACGTTCAATCAGATACAGTAGCACAAGGCTTTGGTTCATTAGGTTTAATGACTTCTACCTTAATTACACCCGATGGTAAAGTAATGGAAGCTGAAGCGGCGCATGGTACAGTAACACGCCATTTCCGTGAACACCAAAAAGGAAATAGAACATCTACAAACCCTATTGCTTCTATTTTTGCATGGACAAGAGGATTAGAGTTCCGTGGTCAATTAGATAATAACCAAGAATTAATTCGTTTCTCTAAAGCTTTAGAAGAAGTTTGTGTGGAGACGGTAGAGTCTGGTATTATGACTAAAGATTTAGCAGTATGTGTACACGGCAATAAAGTAAAACATGGCGATCATTATGTTTATACTGAAGAGTTCTTAGATGCCTTGGACGCTAATTTGCAAAAGAAACTTGCTAAGTAATTTAAATAAATTTAGAAATAATACTTGCCTAAAGTAAGTAGCTCCATAAAAGAAAAACCCGATAGCTAATAACTATCGGGTTTTTTTATAAGTTAAATTTAGATAATAATACTAATTCTAGACGAGCTTTCGAGCAATGCGCAGAGCGAGGAGAGGATTTGTATTATTTCTAAATATAATGTAATTATTTTTTCATACATGCAGCACTACATTCATGCTTGCAATCCTTTGCAGTGCACATATGTCCTTTCTCGCCATGATTAGCTATATGACCTGCTCCGTCTTTGTGACAAGCTTTTGTGCACTTATGCTCTGCTTTATGACAATCTGCACTGCACTTATCTGCGGCAAATGAAAAGTTGGTTGCCATTAAAAATAATCCAGCGAATAATAATTTTTTCATGTTTTTTGTATTTAATTTTTTAAAATAATAATTTATTGTAAGATTTCTGTAATTGGTTTTCCAATCGAACCACTAGGCATTTGAATACCAAGTAGGGAAGTTATAGTAGGAGCAATATCGGTCATATAAGTTTCACGATGAACCGATGTTTTTTTGATGCCCTTTCCAAAAAACAATAAAGGAATATGTGCATCGTAATTGTATAATGTGCCATGGCTAGTGCCTGTTACAAATCCATCTACATAACCCGATTTATTAATAATGACTAAGTCGCCACTTCTTTTTGCGTTATAGCCATTCACAATTCTTTCTCTTAAAGAAGCAGGAATGGGTGCAATTGCTGCATGTCTTGATTCTACTATTTGTAAGACATCGGGCTTCTTCTCTAAAAAGGAGCTTACTAAATCAACTAATTTATCTTGACTTAAATGTAAGCTATCCATTAAGGGATGGTTGAAATAAATATTGCCCTCGCCAATAAAACTAATTAGGTTAGCACTTAAACCTTTAGCGGTTAGCATTGTACCAATTTCATTTTTTATTGCAGCTTCATTGCTTAAGCCGCCAGGTATTTGATGTTTAGTATTAAATGCAGGTATATTAGCCACTGCATGATCGGCTGTTAAAAAAACAGTATAGTTGTCTTTGCCCACTTGCTTATCTAAATAAGTAAAAAAGTCGGCTAAGATTTCATCTAATTTAATATAGCCATCCATAGTTTCCCAAGAGTCTGGACCAAAACTATGTCCAATATAATCGGGAGAAGAAAAACTTACAGCAAGTAAGTCGGTAATATCATCTGCACCCATGGCTTCATTTGCAATGGCTTGCTTGGCTAATTCCTCAACTAAGCTATTTCCATAAGGGGTAGTAGAAATTTTACCATAATCTTTTGCTATAAAACTTTTTAAAGCATAAGGGAAATGTTTGGCCTCTTTTCCAAAAGGAGTTGACTCATATATATTTTCATCCACATCACAATTGGCTTCATAAACAGATGCGGGTAAACTTAAATTCCAATCTAAATTATATAAGCTGTCGGGGCGGTGTAAACTATTATAATTAATTACCCATGTAGGCAGGGTTTTTCCGTAAAAAGTAGAACTAATAAAATTACCTGTTTTACTATCATACCAAAAAGCGCCATTGGCACTATGACCAGCAGGTATGATGGCTCCTCTATCTTTTAAAGAAATGCCAAATACTTTACTTTTAAAATTACTAGCTAATTTAAATTCATCGCCTAGGGTAGTTGTCCATACATTCACAGGACTCATTTGACCTGCAGCATTATTGCTACTTCCTAGGGTTTGCACATTGGCATCTTCAACACAGTAGATTTTTTTTTGTTTGACATTGTCATACCATTCATTACCGGCGATGCCATGCAAGGCTGGAACAGAACCAGTATATACACAGGCATGACCACAGGCAGTCACAGTAGGTAAGTAAGGAATTAAAGTATTATCCACAGTGGCGCCTTCATTGATGAATCTTGTAAATCCAGAAGAAGACTTAAAAAAGGGCTTGAACCTATTTACATAATCCCAACGCATTTGATCTACTACAATACCTACAACTAATTTAGGCTTATGCGTAGTGGATTCTAAGCTAGTATTGGCTTTTAGAGGTTTGCTATTTTTAGGATTTTGTGCATTGCTGAATAAAGAAAGAATGCTAAAGCTTATCAATAAAAGGGTTCTCATTTCTAATATTTTTCTCTTATAAAATGTACTTGTTAACACTAACAAGTAGTAGACTGCAATTTACGGCTATTTATTAGAGGATAAAAGGTAAAAATTTATTAAATTTGCTCATATAAAAAAAGATAATATGGCGGATATATTTGAAAGACTTATTAAGAATTATGGACCTATTGGTCAACACCGTGAAAGAGCCCATGGCTACTTTGCTTTTCCTAAGTTAGAAGGTGAAATTGGCTCTAAAATGAAGTTTAGAGGGCAAGAAATGATTGTTTGGAGTTTGAATAATTATCTAGGTTTAGCCAATCACCCAGCTGTGCGTAAGGCCGATGCTGACGCTAGTGCAAAATATGGTTTAGCCCTTCCTATGGGTGCTAGAATGATGAGTGGAAACAGCGATTTACACGAGCAATTGGAAGCTGAATTAGCCAGTTTTGAACATAAGGAAGATGCTATTTTAATGAACTATGGTTACCAAGGAATCATGAGTGCCATTGATGCTATTTGTGGAAGACATGATGTGGTGGTGTATGACGCCGAGTGTCACGCCTGTATTATTGATGGATTAAGAATGTTAGCAGGTCACCGCTTTGTATATAAGCATAACGATATTGAAGACTGTGAAAAGCAATTACAAAGAGCACAAGCTTTAATTGACAAACAACAGTCTGGTGGAATATTAGTGATTACAGAAGGTGTATTTGGTATGGCGGGAGATCAAGGAAAGTTAAAAGAAGTAGTGGCATTAAAAAATAAATTCTCTTTTAGATTGTTGGTAGATGATGCACATGGTTTTGGAACTTTAGGCAAGACGGGTGCAGGTGCAGGAGAAGAACAAGGTTGTCAAGACGGCATTGACTTATATTTTTCCACTTTTGCAAAAAGTATGGCTTCTATTGGTGCTTTTATGGCAGGGCCTAAAACTATTATTGATTATATCAGGTATAATATTCGTTCACAAATTTTTGCGAAAAGTTTACCCATGCCTTATGTGGTAGGTAATTTAAAACGTTTAGAATTATTGCGTACACAAACTGAATTAAAAGACAATTTGTGGAAAAATGCCTTGGCCTTACAAAAAGGATTGAAAGAAAGAGGCTTTGATATTGGCAAAACCGATTCAGTGGTGACACCTGTGTATATGAAAGGCGGCGTAGAAGAAGCCACTTTGATGGTAATGGACTTAAGAGAGAACTATAAAATATTTTGTTCAATAGTAGTGTACCCTGTTATTCCAAAAGGGCATATTATATATAGATTAATTCCTACAGCTGAACATACACAGGAAGAAATTGATTTAACCTTGAAAGCCTTCAGTGAAACAAAAGCGAAATTAGATGCAGGCGCTTATAAGGCGGAAGAAATTCCAGATATGGCGAATAAGTAAAAGACAAGAAAATTTCTAGATAGTATAGAGCAAGATTAGTTAGAGTAAGTCTAATTGATTTTGCTCTTTTTTTAATACTTCAATACTCACATTGAGTTCAAACCCTACTAGTAAGATTAATGAATTGAGGTAGATCAAAGTCATTACCACTAATACCGTTCCAATAGATCCATAAATTTTACTATAACTACTAAAATTATTAACCCAATAAGAGAAACCGAGGGTGGTGATTAACATTAATAAAGTAGAAAGTAAGGCGCCAGGAGAATTAAGCGGCCATTTTTCTTTGATAAGGGGTGCGTATTTATAAATAAAGGCATTGCCAAAAAACAAGAGTAAAATAATAACGCCCCAACGAACAGTATTCCAATAGGGAACAATGGTTTTTCTTTTGATATCAAATACATCTCTAAGCAAGGTAGTTAATTGGTCTTGGCCTATGAGTACTAGTAGGCTTGCAAACACCAATAGTATTAAAATAATGGTTAATCGTATGGCCCTCATTCTTTGATGTAAGAAAAAGGGTTTGTTTTGCATGATGGATTTATCAAAACTTCTAATAATGCCTGTCATGGCATTGGATGCGTAAAATAAGAGTAGTAAAAATCCAAAGGAGAATATACCCACGTGCTGACTTAATAAATCGTTAATGATTTCCATGATGAACCGGTAAGTACTTGAGTTGGGGGCAATATCTTTAAAGACAGAAAGTATTTGTTTTTTGACTTTAAAAGCTTTCGGGAAATAGGGGATGATTGAAAATAAAAAAAGAAAACCCGCAGGCAGCGCCATGATTAAGTTAAAAGAAATGGCAGAGGCCCTGTCGTATAAGCCTAATGTGTTTAACTGGTTGTAAATAAACCTTAATACCTGGTATAAATTAACATGTTGAAAACCCGGAATATAAATTGCCTTTGCTTTTTGTTTTAAAAACAAGTAGAAGGGCTTGAAAAGCTTGATGATGGTATTAAGTAGTATGTTAAGAAATTGATTCAAATGAAGGGGTTGAGTTGTGGTTTTGCGTATTTATTAATTTTATTTTCTGAACTTTATTTATTTTTTTTAGCTTGGTATTCATCTAGTTTAAGCTGATATTCTTTGGCAAATTTATTATGTTCTTCATAAGTAGCACTGAAATGATGATAACCACTGAAATCAGCCTTGGCTACAAAATAATAATAATTAGTATTGGGGGCGTCTAAAACCAAATCAATGGTTTTAGGTGCGGGTGTGCAAATGGGGCCAGGAGGTAGGCCTGCTTTCTTATAGGTATTATACGGTGAAGGATTGGTTAAATACTTTTCATAAATACGGGTAA
>CAIJZF010000364.1 GCA_903825095.1 uncultured Bacteroidota bacterium
CCTTTAATTGCACCAGACAAAGGAGTTGATTCACTAATGGGTGAAGCTGGAGTAATTACTGCTTGCCAAAGATCTTTTGTTTCTTCTGTTTTAGTACAAGAAACTAATCCTGTTACTAAAATTGCCATTAAATATGTAAACTTCTGTTTCATTATATTAATTTGATATTTTTATTAAAGTTTATAACGGATTCCAAATAAATACGTTGTTCTATAGTAATCTTTTTGAATGATGATACTATTAGCTGGATCAGATTGTAAAGCCAAGGCTCTAGAACCACTTGCTTGCATATACGTATTATAAGATTGGTGTAAAGAAAGCTCTAAAGGAGCGTCTGTTAAGTTGTTGACTTTACCGTAGAAAGAAAAATGTTTGCCAAATTTCTTTTCAAATGAAAGGTCTAACTGAGTAGTTGGAGACTGCCAATAGTTCAAACCAGCATAAGGACTAATAAAGCTAATACGCTCTCCGGTATAAACACCAGCTACTTGTAAATCAAATCCAATTTTTGGATTTTTGTATATCAATGATAAATTACCAATATTGTCTGACTGACCTTGTAATGGTCTTGTTTCAGATGTACGCTTTGAAACTATTTGTCCAGCTGTGTTTCTGTAAGAGAAAATTAAGCTGTCGTTGGTAATACTAGATTTTGTGTAAGTATAGTTAGCAGAAATTCCAAATGAACCGAAGAATTTTGTAGCTACCAATTCAAAACCATAGTTAGTGGCTTTTCCAATATTCACTGGCTGTAAATATAAGCTATTGATGTTTTTAGGTTTTACAGCTGAAATCTCAATTGGGTTTTGAATGTCTTTATAGAATCCGCCAATTAATAATTGATCAGAACCCTTACTGTACATTTCATAACGTAAGTCTAAGTTATCGGCTACAGTATGTTTCAAGTTTACTGGATCACCAACTTCTTTAAAGAATTCACCATCTGCTCCATCAGGAATTAATTCAGAAAAACCTGGTCTAGCAATGGCTCTATAGTAAGCAAAACGTAAATTTTGATTAGGCGTTAATGCAAATTTCATTTGAGCGCTTGGTAGTAGATCTGTGTATTTTATTGTTCCAGACTTTGCTTCAACATCTTGAGTTAATAAAGTCTCATAATGTTGGTTTGTATTTTCAGCTCTCACACCACCTAATAATTCAAAACGGCTAGATAAGTTCCACTTACCCTGAACATAAGCAGCTGAAATTTTTTCTTCAAATTTATAGTTATTGCCATTCAAGGTTGGGCTACCCTCACCTGTGTTAAATTGGAATTGAGCGTTATTAATATTTGTATAAATAGAACCAAGTACTGGCTTTAATGAATAATTAATGTAGTAATTGTCTCTATTCTTATCTCTCAACAAACCACCCACCTTCAATTCAAAATCACGATTAAATATGCTTGTATTTTTTGTATAGTTTACATAAGCAGAAAGATCTTTATCTGTATTGTTGGTCCAAATTCTTGACATGGATTGCAATTTATCGGCTGTTAAGCTTGTAGCCACAATTGCGTATTGGTGCGTAAATGAAGATTGATCTGGCGTATTACTTTTAGCCATAGAATTTGCTAAAGACCAATCTAATTTATCTGAATTTGATAATTTATGCTCTCCTTGTAAAGTAGTGTTGTTGATAGATTGAAAAATCCATTGGCTTCTTTGTGAATTATCCACCACTGAATTTAAAGCAACTGTATCCCAAATAAAACGAGTTTGATAATCATCTAATCTAACATAGGTATTTATTAAAGAAATTTTATTATTCTTATCAATGCGGTAGTCCAATTTAGCATTAATGCCTTTTCTTACACTTTGCACAGAATACTTTCTTAATTGTAAATCAGAGAACAAAGGAATATTATTTAAACCTGGCTGAGAGTTAGGCAAGAAGAAATTAGAAGTAGTACCTCTATAAATATTTTGATAACTACCTGATACAATAAATCCAAATTTTTTATCCTGACCAAATCTGTTACCTACTGTTAAACCAAAAGTAGAGTTTACAGGATTAGACACATTTTTATAATTCAAATGATCAACAGGTAAATCATTCAAATTGGCATCATTATTTACTGGAGGTACACCATACAATAGTCCGTTTGTAACTCCTGGGGCTATTCTTTGAGCAGGAGATGATATATTCATAGTTGAATTATCAAATTTGCTATATTGTTGATCAGGGAATGAAGTATTAAATCCGCCTGCAACATTGCCTTGTAGAATTAAATGATCTGGTGCATCTTTCATTACTAAATTAATAGTACCACCTATGGCATCTCCTTCTAAACTTGGCGTTAAACTCTTACCTACTTCTAATCTTTCTAATAATTCAGAAGGGAATAAATCTAAAGGAATGAAACGATTTTTATTATCTGGACTTGGAATTTTAATACCATTCACTAATGTGTTGATATATCTTTTCTCCATACCTCTAATAATTGGGTAACGAGCTTCTCCAGAAGAGCTTTTTTCTATAGTTACACCACTTACTCTTTGCAAAGCATTGGCAACTGTGATATCTGGAAGTAATTGAATATTTTTAGCAGACAAAACGTTAATAATAGGATCAGCCACTTTCTCTAATCTTCTAATAGCTTTATCATTTTCTTTATTGCTTGAACTAACAGTTACTGAACTTAAATTCACACTGGTAGAACTTAAATTAATATCTACTGTTTTAGTTTCTTTTGCACTTGTAAATTGAACATCCTTAGACGCAGTTAAATAACCAGTATAGGCAACAGTGATGGTATATTTTCCAGCACTTACGTTTTTAAACTGATAAGTACCATCCAATTTTACATAAGTCTTTTGATTGTCCAAAGACACCGTTGCACCTACTAAAGGCTCACCAGTACTAGCATCTAGAACACGTCCTTTAACGCCTTCAGCAAAAACACTTGTTGCAATGGATAATAAAAAAAGGGAGAGAATAATGCATTTTTGCACTACTTGTTTTGCACTCATAAAAACAATTTTAGTTTGAATGGCAAAACTATAGAGATTACATACTTAGGAATACATTAGAAGATTAACAAAAAGTTACCGAATTGTTACTAAATTGTTAGGTAATGAATTATAAAAAAATAGTATAACTACAAGGCAGAATGCATAGTATGGTGCTTACCCCTAAGCATATACTCTTTGCTTTGTTCAATAGCATCCATTACTTGGTCTAGTATTATTTCTACAGAGCTATTGTAGTCAATTTCTAAAGGCGCTTTGAAACGAACAGTTAATGGAGTACCTACTTTTTTAAAGGTTAACCCCTTCTTGGTAAACGCTCTCCAAAATCCATTAATTACTACAGGCACTACAATGGGATGATTATTTTTAATTATATGCGCAGTCCCTTTTCTACCTGGTGCAAAAGGTTTGGTAGTTCCTTGCGGAAAAGTAATTACCCAGCTTTTAGATAAAGCCTTATCAATTTTTTGCGTATCAAATACATCTCTATCTCTACTTACATCGGCGCCTTCTGCTCTCCAAGTTCTTTTTACTGTGAGTGCTCCCCCCAATTTAAACAACCTAGTAAGCCAACTGCTATTCATAGTTTCTTCGGCAGCTACAAAAAATACATTGGTAAAAGGGTTTAATAAATAATAAGGAATACCTAGCTTGTTAAACTTCCCCCACTTAACTGCACAAAAAATATGCACAAAGGCTATTACATCTCCAAAATAAGTTTGATGATTGCTTACAAATAAAACATTCTTATGAGGCAAATTTTTCAAGTTTTCCGTGCCCTCAATTTCTACAGTATTAAATAAGGCAAGCCCCGGGTAAGTAAATATGCCTACCACCCCATATATAAGTGAGCGAAAAATTCTAATATGTTTTAATCGATCTAAAATCGTCATTAGGGACTGAAATGGTTAGCCTGCAAGATAACACATTAATTTAACTCGAATATCTCTGTTTAAACAACAAATACTACCTTTAGGCGATGGAAAAATCTGCTGTAATTTTTGATATTGATGGCTTATTAATAAATAGTGAGCCTTTA
>CAIJZF010000365.1 GCA_903825095.1 uncultured Bacteroidota bacterium
ATTGCCGGATGGGAATACCTAATAAAATGTTTAGTGGCCAATGAACAATTAGACAATGCTTTGGAGCAAACTGAACTTGCTTATATGTCTACGCAAGGAAAGGTCATTTTCATTTTTTACCGTAGTGCTATTTTATTTATGATGGGCAAAACAGCAGAGGGATTATTACAATTAGAGATGGCGTTGTCTAAATCTTCTAAACTATTAAAAAAGTTTACCAAATTCTATCCTGAAATTGTGCATGATCCCAAAGTGGCTGA
The DNA here is from genome assembly GCA_903825095.1 of uncultured Bacteroidota bacterium. The sequence continues at coordinate 261 of CAIJZF010000365.1, forward strand.
GTTAATTGGACAATTTAAGAAGGCAAAAAAATCTTAATCAAATTAAGTTACCTTTGCGCTAATTATAAAATGAAAAAATAAAAAAATGAATTTTAATCTGACTCAAATACCTGAAAGAACAGCCAAACCAAGAAAAAGTGGACTTACCATGGTGATGGACAAAGGCTTGAGTTTTGGGGAAGCGGAAAATTTTTTAAGTGTTGCGGGGATTCATACCGATGTTATTAAATTAGGCTTCGGTACTTCTTTTGTTACCCCCAATTTGAGAAAGAAAATTGAATTATACCAAGCAGCTGGTATTCCAGTATATTTCGGAGGTACTTTGTTTGAAGCCTTTGTAATTAGAAATCAGTTCGATGATTATATTGCGATGTGCAAGGATTATAAAATTGATATGATTGAAGTAAGCGATGGTTCTATCTCTATTCCACATGCTGAAAAATGTGGGTACATAGAAAAAATTTCAAAATTTGCAACGGTATTAAGTGAAGTGGGTAGTAAGGATGCTGCACATATTATTCCGCCTTACCAATGGATTGAACTGATGAGTGCTGAATTAAATGCAGGGTCTACCTATGTGATTGCAGAAGCAAGAGAAGCGGGTAATGTAGGTATATACAGAGGCAGTGGGGAAGTGCGTGAAGGATTGGTGCAAGAAATACTAACTAAAATTCCAGCAGAGAAAATTTTATGGGAAGCACCTCAAAAAGCACAGCAACTTTATTTCTTGGAACTAGTAGGTTGTAATGTGAACTTAGGCAATATTGCACCTTCTGAAGTCATTCCTTTAGAAACCATGCGTATTGGACTTCGTGGCGATACTTTTGACTTATACTTAAATAAATAATCTTGCGCCAGTTCGGATTAATTGGATATCCATTATCCCATTCTTTTTCACAGAAATTTTTCACTGAAAAGTTTTTGCAGGAAAATATTGTCAATGCGAGCTACCAAAATTTTCCCATTCCCTCTATGGAATCCTTTGGGGCTTTATGGAAAGAAAATCCAAATCTCGAAGGCTTGAATGTGACCATTCCTTATAAAAAAGAAGTCATTCCTTTTTTACAACATAGTAGTGCTGTAGTGCAAGAAATTCATGCTTGTAATTGCATTCGAAAATTCAATAATGAGTTGTATGGTTATAATACCGATGTAATTGGTTTTGAAAAATCTTTACTTCCTTTTTTACAACCACATCATACGCATGCACTCATACTCGGCACTGGTGGTGCGGCTGCGGCGGTAAGGTGGGTGCTTCAAAAATTAAATATTCAGTTTCAGTTGGTTTCAAGAAAGGCGAACACAATTGAAGCGAATACTGAAATGAAAGCTTCTTTAAGTTATGATCAATTACCTGCCTCAGTGATAGAAACTCATACACTTATTATAAATACAAGCCCGCTGGGTATGTATCCTAACACGAATGAAGCCCCACCCATTGCTTATGAGGGTATAACGGCGCAACATCATTTATATGATTTAGTGTATAATCCAACAGAGACTTTATTTATGCAAAAAGGTTTAGAAAAAGGCGCCACTGTTCAAAATGGATTAGCCATGCTGCATATACAAGCAGAAGAGTCTTGGGCTATATGGAATGCAAAAATGTAAATAATTGAGTCACGGCTTTTTGTCTATGACTAAATATATTTTTTTCCTCCATGGTCATTTCTGCAAAACTTTTTGTAGCGCCTTCAGGAATAAAAATGGGATCATAACCAAAGCCCTCAGCGCCATGCATTGTTTCTGCAATCCTTCCTTTGC
>CAIJZF010000366.1 GCA_903825095.1 uncultured Bacteroidota bacterium
AGCAGCTGCTAAAGAATTCAACATCGGTCAAGATACCTTGATTGAATTCTTAGTGAAAAAAGGTTTTCCTAAAGATGACCTTAAGCCAACAGCTAAATTAACTGAGGATCAGTATTATTCTCTGCAAGCAGAATTTCAAAGCGATAAAGTAGCTAGAAATAAAGCAGACCATGTAGAGTTACCTAAAAATGCTGTGGCCGATAAAGACAAGGCGAAGAAGCCTGTAGTGGCAGAACCTGAAGCGGCTAAGCCTGCAGCAAAAGCAGCGGAAGAAGATGTGAAAGCGGCTGATGCAGCCGTAAAAGTAAAGGCCAGCAAGGCTGCAGAAAAAGAAGTGGAGAAGCCTGTTACAGTTAAAATTGATGCACCTGAAGTAGAGTCGCCTAAAGTACTAGACAAGATTGATTTATCCTTAATAGACTCTTCTACAAGACCTAAAAAATCTGCGAAGAAAGAAGAGCCAGCTGAAAAACCAGCTAAAGAAACGCCAGCCAAAAAATCGGCGAAGAAAATTGAAGAACCTGCTGCAAAGCCAGTGAAAGAAACACGCGCTCCAGTAGATCATTCTATCTCTCCTGAAAATGTGCATGGCAAGATTGAAAATATTGCTACTAAAAAATTAGAAGGTCCTAAAGTAATGGGTAAAATTGATTTACCTATTAATAGCGATACCCGTCCTAAGCCATTAAGTCAAGAAGAAAAACGCAAACGTAAACGTATTCCTTCTCAAGGACCACAACAAGGTGGTGGTGGTCAGGGTCAAGCGCAAGGTGGCGGACAAAGACCAGGTGGTTACCAAGGACAAGGTGGTGGACAAAGACCAGGTGGATACCAAGGCCAAGGTGGTGGAAACAGACCGGGTGGTGGTGCAAGACCAGGTGGTAATAGAAATGCACCTCAAACTGCAGAACAAAAAGAAATTGGACAAAAAGCCATTCAAGATAAGATTAAAGAAACGCAGGCAAAATTAGCAGGCGCGGGTGGAAGAGGAAAAAGTTTGAAATCGAAATACAGACGTGCTAAAAGAGATGAAGCTGCAGAAAATGAAACCAATGAAATCACTGATAATAAATTACAAGTTACCGAGTTTGTAACTGTAAGTGAGTTATCAAGTTTGATGGATGTAAGTTTCGCAGACATTATTAGCAAGTGTATGAACTTGGGTATCATGGTTTCTATTAACCAACGTTTAGATGCGGAGGTAATTGAACTGGTAGCCAGTGAATTTGGTTTTGAAGTTGAGTTTGTAGGATTAGAAGAAGCAGAAGAAATGGATGAGGAAGAAGAAGCAGATGATTTAGCCAACTTAGTAGAGCGTCCTCCGATTGTAACTATTATGGGTCACGTTGACCATGGTAAAACATCTTTACTAGATTATATCCGTAATGCCAATGTAGTAGCTGGCGAGGCAGGAGGTATTACACAACATATTGGTGCTTATGAAGTGACTTTGCCGAATGGTAAAGCCATTACTTTCTTAGATACACCAGGTCACGAAGCCTTTACAGCCATGCGTGCGCGTGGTGCGAAAGTAACGGATATCGCCATTATTGTGGTAGCTGCCGATGATGCGGTGATGCCACAAACCAAGGAAGCCATTAGTCACGCACAAGCTGCGAATGTACCTATGATTTTTGCGGTGAATAAAATTGATAAAGATGGTGCGAATCCACAAAAAATATATGAGCAACTTTCTCAAATGAATATTTTAGTAGAAGCTTGGGGTGGTAAATTCCAAAACCAAGAATTATCTGCTAAGCAAGGTTTAAATGTAGATACTTTATTAGAGAAAGTTATTTTAGAATCTGATTTATTAGATTTAAAAGCCAACCCGAATAGAGAAGGTTCAGGAAGTATTATTGAAGCCTCTTTAGATAAAGGTCGTGGTTATGTAGCTACTATATTAGTACAGAATGGAACTTTAAGACAAGGTGATTTAATTTTATCTGGTCAGTTCTATGGTAGAGTAAAGGCCATGTTTAACGAGCGTAATCAACGTATCGAAGTAGCGCCTCCTTCTACACCTGTTGTCATCTTAGGTTTAAATGGTGCACCACAAGCGGGTGAGAAATTTAAAGTGTACGAAGATGAGGCGGAAGCAAAAGAATTAGCTACGAAGCGTGCGCAATTATTAAGAGAGCAAGGTTTAAGAACTAGAAAACATATTACACTGGATGAAATTGGTCGTCGTTTAGCCTTAGGTAACTTTAAAGAATTAAATATTATCATTAAAGGTGACGTGGATGGTTCTGTTGAAGCCTTAAGTGATTCATTACAAAAATTATCTACTGAAGAAATTGCGATTAGAGTTATTTTAAAAGGAGTAGGTCAAATTTCTGAATCAGATGTTTTACTTTCTGCTGCCTCTGATGCAATTATCATTGGATTTAATGTAAGACCTTCTATGCAAGCCAATAAATTGGCAGAGACAGAAGGTGTGGAAATTAAATTATACTCTATTATCTACAACGCGATTGATGAAATCAAGTCTGCGATGGAAGGTATGTTGGAACCAAAAATTCAAGAAAAAATTGTGGCCAACGTAGAAGTAAGAGAAGTATACAAATTTGATAAGGCAACCGTTGCTGGATGTTTTGTACTCGATGGTAAATTGAGTAGAAATAGCAAGATTAGAATTATACGTGATGGTATTGTGGAGTATCCTAAAGGAGAAGGTCAAAGTGCTGAATTAGGTAGTTTAAAGCGTTTCAAAGACGATGTAAAAGATGTCGTATCGAATATGGAATGTGGATTGACCATTAAAAACTTTATCGACCTTAAAGTAGGAGATATTGTGGAAGCCTTTGAAGAAGAGGAAGTAAAACGTACTTTATAAAAAAATTAAGATTTGCTGTTTGGGTAAATGACCCAAGCGGCAGAACTTTACCAAATAATAAAAAATTGATGAAATTAATTAGCATTGCGTTTTCTTTATTTTGTTTAACCCTCTCTTTTTCTGGGAAGGCACAAGTAAAAAAAGTATTAGCAGATAAAATTATTGCCACAGTGGGCGATAAATTTATTTTAAAATCTGATGTAGAAAATGCAATTGGCGATTACAAGCGTCAAGCACAAGGCCAGGAAAATGTAAACATACCTTCTGAATGTCAAGTAGTGGAAGGTCAATTAATTCGTAAAGCCTTAGTACTACAAGCACTTATCGATTCTATTAATGTTACTGAAGAGGAAGTTGAAGTAGCGATGGAAAGTCGTATTCGTAATTTTATTCAACAGTTTGGCTCTAAAGAAGTTTTAGAAGAAGTAGCGGGCCGTTCTGTGTTTCAACTAAAAGAGGATTTTCGTATTTTAATTAAGGAGCAAAAATTAGCTGACGAAATGCAGTCTAAAATTGTAGAGAAAGTTAAGATTACTCCTACGGAAGTAAGAAATTACTATAATAAAATACCTGTGGACAGCCTGCCTTTATACGAAAGTGAAGTACAAGTAACAGAACTGATAATGCATCCTAAAGCCAATAGAGATGTAGAAGAATATGTGATCAAGCAAATGTTAGAGTACAGAAAACAAATTGAATCAGGGGCTAATAAATTTGATCAATTAGTTAAATTATATTCTGAAGATCCTAGTGCTAAGGAAAACCTAGGTTTATTTAACTTAAATCGTAATGAGAAGAATTTTGATCCAGCCTTTATGGCGGGTTCTTTCCGTTTAAAAGAAGGTCAAATTTCTGCGCCTATTAAATCTAAATTCGGTTACCATATTATTCAACTTATTTCAAGATCGGGTGATGAAGCGGTGGTAAAACATATTTTACGTATTCCTCCTATTACTAATGACGAAATCAATGAAACAAAATTGTTTTTAGATAGTATTAGAAAAGAGATGATCGCAAATCGATTAAGTTTTGGCGAAGCCGTTAATAAATTTAGTGATGATGATGGCAGTAAGTTTAGTGGTGGTGCTATCACAGGTCGTGATGGATCTACTTATGTAAATATTGACCAATTAGACAAGGAAATGGTGGTATTAATGAAAAACATGAAGCCAGGAGAAATTTCTGCACCTCAGGTTTATTTAGACGATCGCGGTAGAAAAACAGTAAGACTTATTTATTTTAAAGAACGCACCACTCCTCATAGAGAAAACTTAAAGGAAGATTACAATAAAGTATCACAACGTGCATTAGAAGAAAAAAAGGCGAAGTCTATGGAGACTTGGTTCAAAGAACATGTACCTAATTATTATGTTTTTGTAGATGATACTTTCCAAGCTTGCCCTGAATTAACAGATTGGACAAAAGTCGCTAATCAGATTGTGAAAGAAAAAGCGTTTTAATTCTACTTATCCCTATGTCATCTATTTTTTATCCAGCGAATGAAAGAGGCCATGTTCAATTTGATTGGCTAGACACTTACCATAGTTTTAGTTTTGGACAATACCATGATCCTACTAAAATTCATTTCGGCGCACTTCGTGTTTTAAATGACGACAAGATTGATGCAGGTATGGGTTTCGGTACTCATCCTCATGATAACATGGAAATTATTACCATTCCTTTATTTGGCGATTTACACCATAGGGATAGTACAGGCAGAGATTGTATCATTAAAGAACATGATGTTCAAATAATGAGTGCTGGTTCAGGTATTCAACATAGCGAGGTGAATCCTAATAAAGATAAAAGGGTAGAGTTATTCCAAATTTGGATATTTCCCAAAGAAAGAAATATTACTCCTAGATATGATCAAAAATCATTTCTTCCAGAAGATAGGGTGGACCAACTACTTACCGTGGTTTCTCCCAACGACCCAGGTACCTTATTTATTAACCAAGATGCCTGGTTATCCTTGGGCCATTTTAAGAAGCCTTTTTCCACTAAATATCCAATGCATCAAGCTGGCCAAGGCCTTTTTGCCATCTGTATTGAAGGAACTTGCACCGTGGGAGGCCAAATCCTAGGACGCAGAGATGCGGTGGGCATTTCGGGGGTAGAAGCGGTCCAAATAGAAGCTGCTGCCGGCTCCGACCTGCTACTTATTGAAATTCCTCACTTTACCACGAAAGGGTAGAAATTTTTTTACTTCTTTACTAGTATACAATAGCTAACTATTGTAAATTTGGGACTCCTTAAACTCCATCATGAGCGACGAAATCAAACACGAGTGTGGGCTAGCCTATATTCGACTCAGAAAGCCTCTTTCTTATTATCTTCAAAAAAGAGGGTCGGTTACCTACGGATTAAATAAATTATACCTCTTGATGGAAAAACAGCACAATCGTGGACAAGATGGTGCGGGTATAGCTACACTTAAATTAAATATTGAACCAGGTAATCCTTTTTTATATCGACTACGCAGTAATGCGCAACAACCTATTGCCGATTTATTTTATAAAATAGGTTTAGAAATTCAAGAGCTTGAAAAGTTTCAACCAGATATTGCGAAGCATCCTGGTTTAATGAAAGGACATTTACCTTTTATGGGTGAAATTTTATTGGGTCATTTGCGCTACGGTACGCAAGGAAAAAACAATCTTGAATTTTGCCATCCTTTTATTAAGCGCAATTTAGTGCCAGGTAAAAATTTAGCATTAGCGGGTAATTTTAATTTAGTCAACACCGATGAATTATTTGAAAAAATTAATCTAGATCCAGGTCCTTTTGAAAAGCAAAGTGATTTAGCAGCGATGATGGAAGTCATTCATCATTTCATAAGTAACGAAGAGTCCATAAATCCTAATAACCCCAATATTGCCGATGCCTTAAAAAAGGCCGTGCCTTTATTTGATGGAGGTTTTACAGTGGGTGGCTTGGTAGGCAATGGACATAGCTTTATTTTAAGAGATGCCCATGGTATTAGACCTGCTTATTATTATATCGATGATGAAGTGATTGTTGCTGCAAGTGAAAGAGCTGCTATCAGAACTACATTCAATGTAGCTGAAAATGAAGTCTTAGAACTTATGCCAGGTCAAGCCTTACTGGTTGACGATGAAGGCAAATACAGCATAGAGCAAATTATTGAACCTAAAGAAAGACGTGCTTGTTCTTTTGAAAGAATTTATTTTTCAAGAGGAAGTGATGAAAAAATTTATAGAGAAAGAATTGCCTTGGGTAATCATTTAAGTCAAATTGTATTAGAGCGCATTGACAACGATTTGAAAAATACCATTTTTTCTTATATTCCGAATACAGCTGAAGTTGCTTTTTATGGTTTAGTAAAAGGCATGGAGAAATACTTAAATAAAATTAAAGTTGAAAGAATTTTAAGTTGGGGAAATGATGTGACGGAAGAGAAGTTAGAGGCCATGATTAATCGTAAAATTAGACAAGAAAAAATTGCGATTAAAGATGTGAAATTACGCACTTTTATTACCGAGGATACCAACAGAAATGAGATGGTGCAACACGTGTACGATATAACTTATGGTACTGTGCGCAAGGATGAAGATACCTTGGTCATTATTGATGATAGTATTGTAAGAGGTACGACTTTAAAAGAAAGTATTATAAGAATGTTGTCTCG
>CAIJZF010000367.1 GCA_903825095.1 uncultured Bacteroidota bacterium
GCGGTATTGGAAGTAATGGAGAAAGAAAATTTAATGGAAGCTGCTGCTGAAAAAGGACAAGCCTTAATGGAGGCTTTGAAAAACATCAAAGGAGTGAAGGCAGTAAGAGGCAAGGGATTAATGATTGGATTTGAAATGGAAGCAGGACTAAAAGATATTAGAAAAGTTTTATTGAATGATTATAAAATATTTACAGGAGAAGCAAAGCCGAATGTGATTCGATTATTACCTTCTTTATCTATAAGTAATGCTGAGATAGAACTATTTTTAAAAGGCTTAAAAGAGGCCACTGCTCAAATTTTAAATAAAACAGTGTAAAGTTTTACTATGAAACAATTTATATCAGTAAAGGATGTGCAGGATATTAATGCTTTAGTAGCAAAGGCCCTTGCCTATAAGAAATCGCCTTTTAGTGATAAAAAATTGGGTGCAGATAAACGTATTGGACTACTTTTTTTAAATCCAAGTTTAAGAACAAGATTAAGTACTCAAGTAGCTGCTCAAAATTTAGGGATGGAGCCCATTGTATTTAATGTTGATAAGGAAGGCTGGGCCTTAGAGTTTGAAGAAGGTGCTATTATGAATGGAACCACAGTGGAACACATTAAAGATGCAGCACCTATTTTAGGAAATTATTTTGATATACTTTGTATTCGTACTTTTCCTGGCTTAGTCAATAAAGATGCAGATTACAGTGAAAAAATTATCAAACAATTTATTAAGCATGCAGGTATTCCTGTAGTAAGTTTAGAGTCGGCCACCTTGCATCCGCTGCAATCCTTAACAGATATTATTACTATACAAGAATCGATAGCCTCGAATACAAGTATTAAAAATAAAAAACCAAAAGTGGTTTTAACTTGGGCCCCGCATATTAAACCTATTCCACAATGTGTGGCCAATAGTTTTAGTGAATGGATGGGCGCATGGGGAGAAGCTAATTTTGTGATTACACATCCTGAAGGCTATGCACTCTCTACAGAATTTACGAAAGGAGCTACCATTGAGCATAACCAAGACGAGGCATTGAAAGATGCCGACTTTGTGTATGTAAAAAATTGGAGCAGCTATGAGCAGTATGGAAAGGTATTAAGTAGCGATGCAAGTTGGATGATGACGAATAAAAAATTAGCGCTTACTAGTAATGCAAAACTCATGCACTGCTTGCCTGTAAGAAGAAATGTAGAATTAAGTGATGAAATTTTAGATGGTCCTAATAGTTTAGTAACTAAGGAAGCCTCTAATAGAGTTTGGGCAGCGCAAGCAGTTTTAGCTGAAATTTTAAAAACCAATTCTATTTAAATCAATTCGATAAAAACTTGTTCAATAAATTATGGAATCATTATATGTAATTAAAATAGGGGGCAATATAGTTGACAATCCTGCATTGTTAACTACTTGCTTGCAAGCTTTTGCGCAAGTCAAAGGCCAGGCTATTTTAGTGCATGGTGGTGGCAAAATGGCTACAAGTATGGCTCAGTCCATGGGTATTGAACAAACTATGATAGAAGGCAGAAGAATTACAGATGAAGCTACTTTGAAAATAGTCACCATGGTCTATGCGGGTTATATTAATAAAAATATTGTTGCACAGTTACAAGCATTAGGTGTTTCAGCAATGGGTTTGTCTGGTGCAGATGGTAATTTAATACAAGCACATAAAAGAAAGCATGCAAGCATTGATTATGGTTTTGTAGGTGATATTGATATGGTGAATACCCATTTACTTTTACAATTACTTTCTACCAATACTAAATTAGTAGTTGCACCCATTACCCATGATGGTAAGGGTCAACTATTAAATACCAATGCAGATACCATTGCACAAAGCCTTGCTACTGCACTAGCTACTAAATATAATGTGCATTTAATTTATGGTTTTGAAAAAGAGGGCGTACTAAAGGATATCAATGATCCTAGTTCAGTCATTGCTCGAATGGATAAACCTATTTACGGCACACTTAAAGATCAAAAACTCATATTTGAGGGAATGATCCCCAAAATAGACAACGCGTATGAAGCCCTTGATAATGGTGTGCAATCTGTTATTATTGGAAAGGCTGAAAAAATGAACGAATTAATTAATGGTACGGCAGGTACCACAATCACCAAATAATGTCACAATCACCTACTATACATAATACAAATACAAGCGTCTTACAAAAAGATGCCATCGATTTATTAAAAAAATTAATAGCTATACCTTCTTTTAGTAAAGAAGAAGATAAAACAGCTTTAGCCCTTACTCAATTTTTTGCATCTAGAAATATTAAAGTAAATACTATTAAAAATAATATCTGGGCAGCCAATTTACATTTCGATGCAAATAAGCCTAGTATATTATTGAATTCACACCACGATACCGTAAAGCCTAATAAAGGCTATACCAATGAGCCTTTTAGCCCTATTGAAAAGGAAGGTAAATTATACGGGCTAGGTGCTAATGATGCCGGCGGTTGTTTGGTAAGTTTAATAGCTTGCTTTTTACATTTTTATGCAATGCCTAATTTGGGGTACAATATAATTTTTGTAGCATCTGCTGAAGAAGAAATTTCTGGTCATGATGGTATTGAATTAGTGCTTCCTCAAATTCCTACAATTGATTTTGGAATAGTAGGCGAGCCTACCAAAATGGAAATGGCTATTGCAGAAAGAGGTCTACTGGTTTTAGATGTTGTAGCCACAGGAAAGGCGGGTCATGCGGCTAGAGAGGAAGGAGAGAATGCAATTTATAAAATACTAGCAGACATAGAATGGTTTAAAAATTACCAGTTTGAAAAAGTGTCTGATTTATTAGGCAAGGTAAAAATGAGCGTTACAGTAATAGATACCGATAATAAACAACATAATGTAGTGCCTTCTACTTGTAAAATGGTGGTAGATGTTCGTGTGAATGAACTTTATAGTTTTGTAGAAGTTTTAAAAACCATTCAAGA
>CAIJZF010000368.1 GCA_903825095.1 uncultured Bacteroidota bacterium
AAAATTATCTGATTTCTTACAATCTGCACATTTAGATACTCCAGGCTATGGCATTCATAACTCCTTCTGGGTACCTGTTTGCTGTTTTGCTTATATTTTAGTATTTGCTATTTCAGTAAAAGGTATTTTGAAAAAGCAAGGCATTAATTATGAAGATACTGAAGTAGCAGCTGGGCATTAAATAAAAATTAAAATAAATTATAGAATGGATTCTTTTGTAGCGGGCGTTGATATTGGTGGCACAGGTACCAAATTTGGTATAGTAGATAATTTAGGCAATGTCTTATCATCAGCTACCATGTCTACTAGAGGACATGCCGATATACATGCTTATATAGATGAGCTACATGATAAATTAATGCTGCTTATAGATAAAGTGGGTGGCGTGGGCCGTATCAAAGGTATTGGTGTGGGTGCTCCTAACGGGAATGTGTATACGGGTACTATTGAATATGCTCCTAACCTTCCATGGAAAGGTATTATTCCTTTGGCTAAATTAATTCAAGACAAATTTAAGTTGCCAGTTAAATTAACCAATGATGCCAATGCAGCCGCTGTTGGTGAAATGACTTATGGTGCAGCAAAAGGAATGAAAGATTTTATTTTAATTGCATTAGGTACAGGTGTAGGAAGTGGCATTGTGGCTAATGGAGAATTAATTTATGGACACGATGGAATGGCAGGTGAATTAGGTCATACTATTATTATACCTGATGGACGCGTGCATCCTGGCACTGGTAAAAAAGGTTCTTTAGAAAGTTATGCCTCTGCAACAGGGGTAGCTACATCGGCTGTTGAAATTTTAAACACTACAGACAGACCCAGTACACTCAGAAACATTCCAATTGAAAAGATAGATTCCAAAGCGGTATTTGAAGCGGCTACTGCAGGAGATGAAGTAGCGAAAGAAGTATTTGAATACACGGGTAGAATACTAGGCATTTCTTTAGCCAACTTTGTAATGTTCTCTAGCCCAGAAGCCATAATTTTATTCGGAGGCTTAACCAAGGCAGGTGATTTAATTTTAAAACCCACGCGTGAACATATGGAAGCAAACTTAATTGAAGTGTTCCAAAATAAAATTAAAATACTAGTAAGTCATTTGAAAGAATCGGACGCAGCCATCTTAGGAGCTAGCGCTCTTATGTGGGAGTAATTCTTCTTTCCATTTATTTCTACCCCAGCCTGCTATGACATGCTTTTCTGAATGATAAGAAGAACGAACCAAGGGTCCGCTTTCAACATAGTCAAAGCCAAGCTCATAGCCTATTTGTCTTAGTTCTGCAAATTCATCGGGATGCACAAATCTTTGAACCGCTAAATGTTTTTTAGTAGGTTGTAAGTATTGACCCAAGGTTAATACATCGGTTCCTACCGACACTAAATCTTTCATAGTTTGTATTACTTCTTCTTTCTTTTCTCCAATACCTAACATAATACCGGTCTTAGTGCGCATGCCTCCTTTTTTCAAAGTTTCTAATACGCCTAAACTTCTTCTATACTTTGCTTGTACTCTTACTTTCTGTGTAATTCTTTCCACCGTTTCCATATTATGACTTACCACTTCTGGAGCCGCTTCAATGATTCTATTAATTTGTTCTTGTATACCTCTAAAATCGGGTATCAAAGTTTCTAATGTTGTAGTGGGTGTAAGTGCTTTAATAGCTTTAATGGTATTATACCAAATAATAGAACCACCATCTGCTAATTCATCTCTGTCTACACTTGTAAGCACCGCATGTTTTACTTTCATTAATAAAATAGCTTCCGCTACTCTTTGCGGTTCATCCCATTCAACAGGTTTAGGACGTCCTGTAGCGACTGCACAAAATTGACAACTTCTTGTACAAATATTACCTAGTATCATAAATGTAGCCGTGCCTTCGCCCCAGCACTCTCCCATATTCGGGCAATTACCGCTCTCACAAATGGTATGCAATTTATGGGTATCCACTAATCCACGCACATGCTTATAACTTTCTCCAATTGGTAGTTTTACTCTTAACCAATCTGGTTTTTTTATTCTAGTATCTTTCTCAGGCGTTACAATGGGTAATTCTTGCATATATCTTCTCAATAATCTGGCACAAAAATACAAGACTTGCAGTATATAATGGCCTTTTAAGGTCAAAATTATATCTTATCTTCATACAAAGAAATAACCCCTTTATGGAGAAATACGGAAAAATTTTATTGATTGTGATGCCCATTTTTTTTATGATGATTCTTATAGAAAA
>CAIJZF010000369.1 GCA_903825095.1 uncultured Bacteroidota bacterium
CCGATAGCTTAAAGTTTATCGGGTCTTTTTTAATATTCAACTATATAATATTCAATTATCTAAATAATTCAGGGTTATTAGAAGCATGTCCTGAAGGTGGCTTCTTGCCTAAGTGCTTGTAAGCCTTCTGAGTAACTTCTCTACCTCTTGGGGTTCTTTGTAAAAAACCTTCTTGAATTAAGAAAGGCTCGTATACTTCTTCAATAGTACCCGACTCCTCACCTACTGCAGTGGCAATAGTGCTAATACCTACAGGCCCTCCTTTGAATTTTTCAATAATGGCAAGTAATATTCTATTGTCCATTTCATCTAATCCATGTTCATCTACATTCAATGCTTTTAAAGCATGTTGTGTAATGCCTATATCTACAATGCCATCGTTTAATACTTGTGCGAAATCACGTACACGCCTAAGTAATCCGTTTGCAATTCTGGGTGTACCTCTACTTCTTCTAGAAATTTCTCCTGCTGCTGCTGAATTAATATTTACATTTAAAATACCTGCACTTCTTAGAATTATTTTTTCAATTACAGTGGCGGGATAATATTCCAAACGAGACTTAATACCAAATCTTGAAAGTAATGGCGCCGTTAATAAACCACTTCTTGTAGTGGCACCCACTAAAGTGAAGGGATTTAAATTAATTTGAATACTTCTTGCATTGGGACCGCTGTCAATCATGATATCTATCTTATAGTCCTCCATGGCTGCATATAAGTATTCTTCCACCACCGTACTTAAGCGGTGTATCTCATCTATAAATAAAACATCATTGGGTTCTAGACTGGTTAATAAACCTGCCAAGTCGCTTGGCTTTTCAATCACAGGACCTGATGTCTCTTTTATTTGTACACCCATTTCATTGGCCACAATTCTACTTAAAGTAGTTTTTCCTAAACCTGGAGGGCCATGAAATAAAATATGATCCAAGGCTTCACCACGCATTTTAGCAGCCTTAATAAAAATGCTAATATTTTCAATAAGCTGTGGCTGTCCTGCAAATGCCTCCATCTCTTTGGGACGAATACTATTCTCAAACTCTTTGTCTAAAGAGTTGATTTCATTATTCGTATTATCTAAAAGTGGATTTGACATGCTTATTATTAAATATTAAATTACAATATTGACCATCTTGCCTTTTACAAATATGAGCTTTTTAATAGGTTTATCCTCCACCCATTTTTTAACCACTTCGTTGTCTAGTACTATAGCGCGCACTTCATCCTCACTAGCGTCAAGGGCAATAAGTATATTGGCTCTTAATTTCCCATTAATACTAATAGGATACTCTTTCGCCGTCTCCATTACATACTGAGCATCAAAAACAGGGTAAGCTGCATCTACCACTAAGCCTTCCATGCCTAATACCTGCCATAATTCTTCTGCAAAATGCGGCGCATAGGGCGTTAATAAAATAATTAATTGAGATAGAATTTCTTTTTTATGACAATTTAAATCGGCTAGTTCGTTCACGCAAATCATAAAGCTACTCACGGCTGTATTAAAACTATAACGCTCTGTATCTTCTTCAATTTTTTTAATGGCCTTATGTAATACTTTTAATTCTGCAGCAGTAGGCGCCTCATCCACCCAAACCTTTCCTTTGATTTCATCAAAAAATAAACGCCAGCATTTTTTTAAAAAACGGTGCACCCCTTCAATCCCTTTTGTATCCCATGGTTTACTTTGCTCCACCGGTCCTAAAAACATTTCATACATTCTAAAAGTATCGGCG
>CAIJZF010000370.1 GCA_903825095.1 uncultured Bacteroidota bacterium
CCAATACAAATTGTTGGCTGATTCGATATTAAACCTAATAGATAGGCTGCATTTATTTCTAAAGCCTGCTCTGGCAAACTGTTATTTAACTTGCTATCATAAATGGCGCCGAAAACTTCCATTCTTTTAGCGTCTATCATGGCAAAAATTTGCACCTTTTCTTTTTTATCAATAAACCATGGCAGTTTTGATGCTGCATTGGCTAAAAGGGTAAGTGTAGAAAGGCCAATAATTGGTTTATTCAAAGCATAAGCAATGCCTTTGGCACTAGAAAGGCCCACTCTTAATCCTGTATATGATCCTGGCCCCATGGTTACTGCAATGGCATCCATCGTATTTAAGGGGATGGCTGTTTTTGCCACTAATGCTTCAATGGCTACTTGTAAAAAGGAAGCATGTGTTTGGAATACCTCATTTTCTTGAATAGCCAATAAGACACCATTTTGACTAATGGCTACCATGGCCTTTTCGCCAGCTGTATCAATATGTAATAGGGTTGCCAATTTCTTTGAAATGTTTTACAAAAATAGGTGTGGAATTGCGAGAAAAACAAGAAATTGCAATCTTAATTCAATATTATGTCAAAAGAAATCATTCAAACCAGTAAAGTGCCTACTCCCATTGGCCCCTATAGTCAAGCAGTTATTGCTAACGGATTTTTATTTGCTAGTGGTCAGGTAGCATTTAATCCTGCTACAGGCGAATTAGTTTTAACCGATATCCAAGCTGAAACAAGGCAAGTAATGGAAAACATTAAAGCAATTTTAGAAGAAGCGAAACTAAGTTTTGCCAACGTAGTGAAAACCACCATCTTCCTAAGTGATATGCAATTGTTTGCGCAAGTAAATGAAGTGTATGGTAGTTATTTTACAGCGAATTTTCCAGCACGTGAAACAGTAGCGGTGAAAACTTTACCAAGAAATGTAAATATAGAAGTAAGTATTACAGCGGTAATTGCTTTGTAATAAACTGATAACTAGTTTTCAGTACTAAATTTTGATGGGGCTTCATTAATTGAAGCCCTATTTTATTATTAAAACAATTGGGAATTCCACTTAAGTTTTCAATAGCAATACTTTTTCTATCTGAAGGCGTGTACAATTGTAAATAAGGGTAGTTCATTAAAGGTTCTACTATTATTTGATATAGATCGTTTTCAATTATACAGGTGTTTGCTCTAGCATCTACCAAGTAGCAATTATCTAAATGCAGGTCTTCTATTTTTTTACTAATTGCAAATTCATTTTCATCCAATATTTTTCCTGTAGGAACTAAGCTTTCATCATACTCAATTTTACCATTTGCTTTTAAAGTAATTGAGGCATCATTAATACATGATCCTAATTTAAAATAAGGATGCCATCCGTCCATCATAGGAATGGTTGACTCGCTTAGATTAGTGATAATGGTTTCCACCGTCACTAAATTATTTTTATGCAATTGCCATTTTATAAGTAAGCTATAAGCAAAAGGAAAACCTTTGTCTGTCCCTTTGTATTGGTATATTAAATTTACAATTGCCCCTTCAGCATTTGTCTGCGTGGACTGAATCGTGAATACAGCATCATAGAGTATACCATGTAGCGCATGTTTTTCATGGTAAAACTTTTCTATAGTATAGGTGGTCTTTTCTATTTTATATTGTCCGTTTTCAAGTCTGCAAGAAAAGGGGCTCATTTTACCCCCTCTAAATCCATTATTTTCAAAATTGCCCCAACCCTTAGAAAAATCATTACCCTCCACTATTTCTAGTGCTTGGCTAGTCCCCATCACCTGCCAACTATTTAATAAAGCCCCTTTTGTTGCTATCTCAATAACCGTTTGGGTACTTGTATCTCTTAAACGTAGAAGTTCAAAATGGCTAAGAGGGGCAATTTCAATTTCAAAAGACATAAGAAATGGTTTGAATGGAAAATTAAAACTATTCTATTAACTTTGGATAGTAATAAATAAAATATGTATAAAAGTTTATTTTTCGCATGCCTGTTTATCTCTTTAACCAGCCTTGGTCAAAAAGGGAATAAGTATGATAGTACTGTAAAAATGGGTAAGGCAGGATATCGTATTACTTGTATGAATAGAAGTTTAGAACGTAATACCTTAAATATTAGACCCATTGGTTTTAAGTCGGAAGTAAGAGAAGCAAATCTTGAGTTAAGAGGAAGGGTATTGTCTACTGAAATAGATGATTTAAACAATGATGGATTTCCAGATATTATCATTTTCGTATTAGATGCAAATGATAAACTAAGTCTTTTTAGTGTTGGATCAAGAGACAATGAAAGAATAGAGCCCATTTATTTTCCAGATATAACCAATGATATGCAATTGAGTAAAGGCTATAGAGGAAAAGATGAATACAAATTAGTAGAAGGTGTTTTATTTAGAAAGTTTCCCATTTTTGAATCAGATACCACTATTAAAAAGCCAACTAATAAGGTAAGACAAATTATGTATCGCGTAGTGACAGGAGACCAAGGTGCTTGGAGGTTTAAATCTTTCAAAAGTTTTGAAATGAATGCGGACTAAATTATTGTCCCTTGGTAATCACAATTTTTCCTACTGCTTTTTCATTGCCCATTTCATCTCTTACAAATACAAGGTAAATGCCAGTGGCCACTTTATTGCCCGCAAGAGATTTCCCATTCCAAATAGCTTGGCCACCTAAAGCGCGTGTTTCAAATACCAGGCTTCCACTAATGTCTGTAATTTTTACAAGTGCATTTTCTATAAGTCCTCTAAAGGCAATGGGTCCATCGTAATTAGGAGCTACTGGGTTGGGGAATATTTTAATTTCACTTTGCGGGGTTGAACCTTCTGTAGCAAAGCCTCTATAACTTACCATTTCATTTGCTGTATTAAAAAATACATTTCCATATTGAGGCTCAATTAGAATTTGCAAAATAGTATCGTTGGGAAGGGGGCTATTATTTTTAGTGAAATGTTCTATGATGGCAGTTCCATCTGCGGTTAAAAGCCAGGCTCCATTTTGTGTACCTACCCATTTTCTATTCGCTCCATCAACAGCAATACAATTCACAGATTCTCTTTGTAATAATAATCCCAAAAACCCGTTCGAATTTTTTATAGTAGGCAAGTAAGCATCACAAACATCTTTACTAATATCTCCGCAATTAAAAATACCAATACCATTATCGGTGCCTACCCATACTGCACCGGTATTGTCTAAGGCCATGCTCAATACATTGTTGCTAGGTAAATTTCCTGAAGACTTTGAAGTATTTAATTGTTTCCAGCTAGCAGTCCCAAAATATTTATTGGATTGATATACGTATAAACCTTGATTGGCTGGTCCCGGTATCCAGGCCTGCCCTTGATGATTTACCACCATATTTTTCAAACCATTTTTAAGATAGTTTAAAGGAAGGGGTATACTTGTCCATTTATTATCTTGCTTTTGAACAAGTCCTTGTCCATCTTGTAAAGCCCAAAAAATCCCATCTCTAGAAAATTGTATTTGAGTAAAATTCCCTTTGTCTGTATTTGGGCTAATGGTTTCAGTAGAATTTTTATTTATAGTATAATGCAAAAGCGTATTAGCTGCTGAAAACCACCAGCTAGCATCTACAGGGTCTATACAAGCAGCGCTAAGTACTGGCAAATTGGTGCTCACTAGCTTAGTATAATTTTTCCAACCAGCATCGGAATAGGTACTGAAGCCTCCTTTATTTGCACCAAAAGGAGCTAGTAGATAATTATTATCTACAAAACCATTCCCTCTAATTTTTTCAGCAGGGCCACCTAGGTTTATATTTTTAGTCTCCGAGTTTTTTATAATTAAACCATTCAGGCTGTCTGCTATCCATAGGTTGTTTTGATCTATTGCTAAATCAATAGGCATAGATAAGTAAGTTTTATCAAGAGTAGTCGTAATGGTATTATTGGAATTTAGATTCAATAAGCTTCCATTGATACCATCTGATTTTAGGATATACAAGCCCTCTTTATGCGCGTATGCATTATTGATAGAATCTGTGCTTGTTTGGTAAATTGGATCCGTTTTTGGCAACTGATAAATATTTTTACTACCTATAGCATATACAATGTTATTATTAGTACTTAATTTTTTAATACCAGTGTAACCATTCATTTTTTTCCACTGATTGCTATTGATATAATTATTTTTTAAAGCAGTACTAAATAAACCTTCTTCTGTTAATGCATACAAGCTATCGGCAGTGCTTATTGTTTGATAAGTAATGTTGGCCTGCCTGTTATTATTGGCAAACCAAGTATCCTTAATTTCATGTTTGATTAAATCTATTACAACAATCCCAAAATGGGTAGAAACCAAGGCCCAGGGCCCAAGCATTTGAATGGAGTATATTTTTTTATTCGCATATACTTTAGACAAGTATATGTCTGCAATAGAAAAAATTTCATCCCCTTTTACAATATCAATATTGCTATTACTATAGGCAATCATTAATTGTGATTGCGCCTCATCCCAAGCGATGGCTGCAATTTCAATTTCATGTAGCCCTGTGGATTTACCTAAAAAGTCTATATTATTTTTTGCATCAATGCTAAATACTTGATTCGGGGTAGCACCATAAAGCAGGTTGCCTTTTACTAAATGTTGTACAGATTTATTATTGTAATGCTCCCTCCAAGTTCCAAGAGGGCCTATTCGATTTTGCGCAGCAGCATTTAGGAATATAGTTAAACACCATAAGCCTAAAAAACATTTTTTAATCATGTTTTTAATTAAGTGAGGCATA
>CAIJZF010000371.1 GCA_903825095.1 uncultured Bacteroidota bacterium
AAAGGAAGCGTCTTCATATATTTTGCTGCCCGTTCTAATGGCATTGAAAAATACAATCATGTGGTCTAATCTATCATCATAATTATTAGGGGCTTCAAATTTAGCTTCCTTATTAATATCATAGCCGCCCTCTGTATCATTACCATATTCAGACGCATACCATTTTTTAAAATCTTCTTTTTGTTTATTAGAAAAACTATCAAAAGAATCGTATCCGCCATAACCAGGTACAGCGCGTCTTTTCAGTGTTTTTACTACTAAGCCATTGCCAAATGATTCTATCACACCCTCTGTTCCAATTAATTTAATACCAAAGGGTCCCTTACCTTCACCATCGGTTAAGTTAACTCTTGTCACCACATGAAATGCATTATGTTTCTCAGTGGTTTTATAATTCATCACTGCATTAATAATATCAAAAGAGTCTCTTCCATCTTTCCATAATTTTAAATCGGCAATACTCATAATTTTTTCAGGACCTACTGCGCCCGTTACGGTATGTATACCTGTTAGTAAATGCACAATTAAATCTCCAGCAGCACCTGTTCCATATGCACCATAATTACGCCATCTGAAAAAACGCTTTGCTTCAAAAGGAACTTTAGGAGCAGTACCTAAGAAAGTATCAAAGTCAATGGTTTCAGCAGATGCGTCGGTTGGAATAGAGTAATTCCATGCACCTCTTGCATCGGAACGGTCGCAAAAAGATTCCACCATGGTTAAATCGCCAATGGTTCCTGCTGCTAATAGTCTCTTCGCTTCTAATATGCCTACTGAACTAGCCATTTGACTTCCTACTTGAAACACTTTGCCCGTTTCTTTCTGTGCATTAATGACGCCCCAACCTTGTTCAATTTTTTGAACCATTGGTTTTTCGCAATACACATGTTTGCCTGCGCGCATAGCATCGATAGATATTTTTTGATGCCAATGATCGGGGGTACATATTAAAACAGCATCTACATCTTTACGTGCTAATAATTCTCTATAATCTTGTGTTGTAAAAATTTGATTGCCCCAGGTTTCTTTAGCGCCTTCTAAACGGCCTTTATATAAATCACAAACAGCTACTAATTCCACACCCGGCACTTTTAAAGCAGTATCGGTATCATAATGTCCAATAATACCAGAACCTATTAAACCAATTCTAATTTTATCGTTGGCACTTACCTTAATTTTTGAATTTAGTATAGAAGCGCTTGATGAAGCGCTTGTTGTGTTGGCACTTGCGCTAGCAGCATTTCCTACAGCCAATAATGCCATAGAGCCCCCAATATTTTTAATAAAATTTCTACGATTATTACTCATGATTTTATGGTTTTAAGTGTTTATGGAATCTCTATCGTAAATCTATTAATAATATTTTGAATTTTGAAGGAATTTTATTGCCCATTATATAAGCGGTTTATTGCCCTTGAGCGTCTAATCAACGAATGAAACCAATAATTGACAAGCATTTGGTTATCTTTGTGACATTACAAGCAAATGCACAACAAGCAAATACATTAGAAGCAACTTACTAGTATATGAAAAGCAACCTTATTAAATTATCTTTTTTACTTTCATTCTTTATTTCCCTAAACACAACTGCTCAGGATAGTACCCTAGGCCATCAATCAAACCATCAAAAAAATATTTTTACTTTAGGATTGTACAAGCAACCAGGCTTAGATTCCATGGTAGACTTTGTAGATGGATTATACCGCGTTTTAAAAGTAAATAAAATACGCAGTCAAGATGAAAAGCAAAATAAAACCTTACTTACATTTATTCCTGCAGTGGAGTATAGTTTAGCCACTGGTTTTGCAAGTTCTATTAATGCAAACTTTATTTTACCTGTAAAAAAAACTACCGATAACCATTCC
>CAIJZF010000372.1 GCA_903825095.1 uncultured Bacteroidota bacterium
CATCTACTACAATTCCAAAAGCATAACCAGGAAAATGATGCGCTTCTGCATATTTTTTGATCATCTCTTCCGCAATAGGAAAAGTGGTGGCAATGCGTTTATTTCTATCAGCATCCTGATAAGTGGCTGGCGAAAAACTCGCAGGTGTTTGTGCTAGAGCGGTTTGATTTACTAATTGTATACTGCAAACAAAACTTAGTAAAATGATTATGCGGTTGATTTTTATATTTTTCATACTATTATTTATAATACTATTTATGTTTTATTATAAAGTCTTTACTTTATTGGAAGGTTATAATTGTATTTCTTAAATGCTATTTATTAAATTTTCTGTTTATAAATTCAAAAGCTGCTTCATCTACTTTAAGCCAACTCTTATACAATAGGAAGCCATGAATTTCATCGGGGAAAATTATTTCTTCCACATTTACTTTTTGTCTTCTTAACTGTTGCACCATATGAATGGTTTCTGCAAAGGGTACATTTCTATCATCATCTCCATGAATAAATAATACCGGGCTTTTCCAGCCCTTGGCAGTAAATACGGGGGAGGCTTTATAAGCTACTTGGCCAGCAGCAGGAAAGCGCAAGCTATCATACCAAGGAGCGAAATTAGGCTCTTCGTCGTTCCAATTATGAACCCCATGAATATCTACACCCGCTGAAAATAAATCAGACCTTTTAGATAAACCATGTGCTGTTAAATAACCACCATAGCTACCACCCCATAGTCCAATTTTCTTAGCATCTACATCGGGTCTGGCTTTTAAATATTCACCAGCGCCTATTAAATCATTTACCTCTGTACCGCCCGCCATACCATAATTCGCTGCCTCTCTAAAGGCTAATCCATACCCTATGCCGCTTCTATAATTCAAAGCCATGACTATATAGCCCTGGCTTGCAAAATATTGATTCACTGCATACGCATTGGAATAGTAAGAACTATAATTAAATCCTTCTAGCATTTGTCTACGACTTCCTCCATGTAAAAAAATTAGGGCAGGATATTTTTTACTAGCATCATAATTAGCAGGCAAAAATATTTGCGCAGGTGCTTTAAAGCCATCCGTCGCTTTTACTAAAATGGTTTTAGGCGTTACTAAGTTCGCAGGAAAATTAGTAGGGAATAAATTAGCAGCTAAGGCTTGTTCATTGCCATTCGTTTGAAACACAGGCCAAGAAGGCTTAGTAGCGCTTGCTTGTAAATACACTAAACCATTGTTTACGATTACTGGATTGTATTCAATTTTATTTCCTTTGGTTAAAATAGTCGCATTGCTTCTAGCTGGATCTACCGACCAAATATGTCTTCTATTGCTATCGCTGATATTAGTTACATAATAAATAGTTTTGCCATCGGTACCCAAACGCATGCTTTCAACTTCTCCTATACCCGGTGTTAAATGATTTATTTTTTTTGAATTAGGTTCAATGCTATACAAATGTATCCATCCTGTTTTTTCCCAAGGGAAAACAATATAATTATTATTCGTCCAAATTAATTGTGTGGCTACTGCCGGTAAATCCCCCACAAATTTAGAGCCTGCACCTTCGTCGGCTTTAAATAAGGTATAAGCTTTATGGGTAGCTACTTCAGCTAGTCGTATCTCCCAGGGCTGTTCAGCAGTAGGTCTTGGCGTAAAGCCAATTTCATATTTAATATTCACCGTTCTTATAAAAGCAATATGCGTGCCCTCTTTATTCCATACCGGATCTGAATCATTATAAGTAGATGCGTCTATAAAAGAAACTTGATTGCTTGCAAAATCGTAAACGCCAATAAATGAATGCTCTTCTCTATTTGATACAAATAAAATTTGTTGGCCACTTGTATTAAATGCTAAACTACTTATACCTCCTCTACTAAAAAATAAAGGTTGCATAGTGGCCGTTTCTTCTGTTAAATTTATTTTCCATGCCTTACCTCCTTGGGTGTATACTAATAATTTTCCATCTGGACTTATTACGGGACCACTACCCTTGGCTAATTTTTTAATAGTTCCAGAAGCAATATCCAAACTATAAATATTTTGCTCTGTGGTATATTGTAATTGAGCAGGATTTGCTGGCTCCCCTTTTGCATTATTGCCATTGCCTCTTACAAAATATATTTTATCGTCGTTAGGTGAAAATACAATGCTCCCAATTTCTACTCCATTGTCGCCCTTATATTCAGTAATGGCTTTAAAATTATTAGTAGCAGGCTGGCCATAATAAATATTTCTACTGCCTTTGTCATTAAATACCCAGGCAACTGCATCGCCTTTATGATTGGCTACTAGGTCGGAAGGAAAAGCAGGCGCAAGATAGTCGGCTATTTTTTGAGCATGCAATGAATTAGAAAAGCCAATTAGGCTTAATAAGAAAAAGAAAACTATTTTTTTCATAGTAATAATTTTAAACAATAAATGCTTTTAAGTAAATACTAATTTAACCTTATTTTTTTAAAAAAAGCCTAGCACCTTAGTCCATTTAAAACATATTTGGTAAATTACTTAGTCTAAAAGAAATCTATGAGTAAATACTTCAAATTCATAGGGTTATTGCTACCCTTTTTCACCATGTGCACACAGCAGGAAACCAAAAAGGATTTGGATTTTGAACTAACTAAGGCCCCCACCATATATTTTAAATCCTTTGTGGATTGCAATATGGCGGAGGTTTGGGTGGGTGATACCTTTCGTATTTTCCCGGGCAAATATGGGGAAGACCCTTTATGGGGTTATTCCAATGAATTAAAATACGCTTCTGGAAAAAACGCGGAAGAAGTATTTAATAAAAAATATGAGGCCTTTACTGAACCTAACATGCCCTTGAATGTAAAACCAAATGAAGAAGGTTTACATGGAGCCGTTTGGTTTGAAACCGTGTATCAAGATAAAAAAGACAATAGCGGAAAAACTTTATACGCGCTATACCATAATGAAAATTATCCCAACACTTTTCCTTTTAATACTAAAACTGGTAAGGGTTATATTGATAGTAATTGGCCACAGGGATTAACTGGTGCTAAAACACCTGCAGCTGTTTGCAGAATTGGCATTATGAAATCAACCAATGGAGGTTATAGCTGGGAGAATAAAGGCATTGTCTTAGAAGACAATCAAGAAAGAATGATTTTAAAACCACATAATAATTCAGTGACTTTTGCAGGCGGCGTGGGTGACCCTTCAGCAGTAGCGAGTGGAGATTACTTGTATATATTTTATGGAGAGTATGGTTATCCTGGTACTTATGTACGTAAAGCATATAGTGCCGAAAAAGAACAAGCAGGCCAGTGCATTAGTATGGCTAGAATTAAATTAGCTGATTTAGACAATCCAACAGGAAAGGCTAAAAGATATGATGGCAAAGGCTTTCAAGCGAACTATGATGGAGTGGGTAGCCCTATTAAAAATATACAAATTGCTGTAGAAAATGGTGGTGGCCCTAGTTCAGATAGTAGTAGTAAGTATTATTGGGGACCTTCTGTAAGTTGGAATCATTATTTACAAGCCTGGGTAATGCTCATGGCTAAATCGGAAGGACCTTCTTGGAAAGGAACGAGTATTTATATGTCATTTAATAAAAATAAGTTTTTAGACGATAACAATTCTCAAGACTGGTCGAGTCCTAAATTAATATTAAATAAACCTGGTCATGTTATTTGGTATCCTTCTTTACAACCCATTGGCGATACCAATGCCACTAGATTAAAATACACATCACTAGAAATGGGAGAGCAGGCAAGACTTTTTTATAAAGACCAAACCGATACCGCAGTGTATATTTCTGAATATGCTATTCGATTCAGAAAATAAAAAAACCTCCCCCGAATGAAGGAGGAGGTTTTTTAAAATGTATTCTACTAAGAAAGATTAATAACCAGCGTTTTGAGTAACGTTAGGGTTTACTAAAATTTCATCATTAGGAATAGGGAAAAGTAAGTTGGTATTTCCTGGGGCAACAGTGATTTTAGTAGATACTGCATTAGTAGCATCTTGA
>CAIJZF010000373.1 GCA_903825095.1 uncultured Bacteroidota bacterium
CTATAACAAGCGCAAAGGGCATGCGCATTAAATATCAAGCCACTCAATTGGATTTGAGTCCACTGTCATTAAGTCTATTTACAATTAATAATGAATTGTATCAAGCAATAGATGAAAAGTAAAATCAAGAAAATTTAGTAAGAGTAAGGAAGATTGAAAACTAAACCTTTCAAAATTAAGGTTGAATATTATGGTTGAACTGGACTAGGAGTTTTGAATTTAGACAAAACCACTTTGTAGCGATAAGGAATAACATAAGAAATATTACCCTTATTATA
Source organism: uncultured Bacteroidota bacterium (assembly GCA_903825095.1). Next base: position 279 of record CAIJZF010000373.1, read on the forward strand.
TTTAAGATAATTGCTATTGTTCACAGAGCCACTCATGTTCATGGAGGCGATACCTTTAAATTCTAAACTAGATTTTAAAGTATAAAAAGTAGCCGTCTTATGTGTAAGGTTCCCTATGTTTTTTAAGCTGTATTTATCCACCATCTTTTTAGATTCGGTGCTACCATTTACAATAGTAGAGGCGTAACTACTCTCAGAGATAAGTAGCACAACAGTTAAGCAAGTGCTTATTAATATGTTTTTTATAGTACGCATGATCGATTCAAAGATAAGTATTTTACAAATTCAGCCACAAAATTATTTTTAACCTATTTAATAGGGGTATGTGAAGAACAAATTATTGATAATTAATAGGTTAATTGTATATTTATTTAAAGCAATGATAGTCAGTGATTATTCTTTAAATTATTGAAAATCAATGTTTTATTCCTAACCCATAAATGAAAAAGCCATGTTCGATAACCATCGTGACGAGGAGGGCGGAGATATTCATGAATTAATGCAAAGGTACCAGAACCTAAAGCTAGGGCGTACCAACTCCTATATAGAAGAAGATGACTTTGAGAGAATCATCGAGCACCTTGACGAGAAGGATGAAATAGGCGAAGCGATTGAAGCGGCCAATATTGCCCTTGATCAATATCCCTCTTCTGCTTTACTGATGATTAAGAAGGCCGATTTATTACTAGCCACTCGAAAATACAAAGAGGCTTTACATTTATTAGATACAGCTGCCTTATATGATCATAAGGATATGAATTTGTTCATCTTAAAAACAGATGCCTACTTAGCATTAGATCAACCCGAAAAAGCCATTGTCTTATTACAAGAAGCCCTGCATTTATTTGAAGGGCCAGATCGCACTGAAGTTTTATTTGAACTAGCCGATGTATATGACGACCATGAAGCATTTGATAAAGTGTTTGATTGCTTGCAATTAATTTTAGAAGAAGATCCTACCAATGAAGAAGCCTTATATAAAATTTGTTTCTGGACCGATTTTACAGGAAGAAATGAAGAAAGTATAAAACTACATCAACGCATTATTGATGAGCAACCTTATAATGCATTGGCTTGGTTTAATTTAGCGGCCGCTTACCAAGGCATTAAATTGCATGAGAAAGCCATTGATGCTTATCAGTACGCCATAGTCATTGATGAAAAATTTGATTATGCCTATCGTAATATGGGCGATGCCTTTTTACGCATTAGAAAATATAGAGAGGCCATTGAAGCCTTAGAAAAAGTTTTAGAATTATCAAGACCAGAGGATGTTATTTATGAGGCCATTGGTCACTGTTATCATAGAATGAAAAATTTTGCCCAAGCAAGGTTTCATTATAAGAAAGCGGTACACTTGAATCCCGATGATAGTAGGCTCTATCAAAAAATTGCCGGCACCTATATGCAAGAAGAACATTGGGAGTTAGCTATTAAGCAATTAGAACATGCTTTAAGAATTCATAAACATATTAATGAGTACTATATTTTAATGGGGGAATGTTATTTGCATCTTTTGCAGTTCAAAGAGGCAGCCCAGTTTTTTGGAACAGTGGTAAAAAACAAGCCTAAACAAATTGCTGGTTGGGAATACTTAATCAAATGTTTAGTGGCCAATGAGCAGTTAGACAATGCCCTAGAACAAACTGAACTTGCTTATATGTCTACGCAAGGAAAGGTCATTTTCATTTTTTACCGTAGTGCTATTTTATTTATGATGGGCAAAACTGCAGAGGGATTATTACAATTAGAGATGGCATTGTCTAAATCTTCTAAACTATTAAAAAAGTTTACCAAATTCTATCCTGAAATTGTGCATGATCCCAAAGTGGCTGAGTTAATTGGAC
>CAIJZF010000374.1 GCA_903825095.1 uncultured Bacteroidota bacterium
GCACCAGACGATAGAGACGCCTGGACAAATCAAGCATAAAAAAATATTTATGAAAGTAAGTACCATGGCAGAGATGATGGCTAGCGGACAAACCCCCGAAGTTTTATTTTGGGTGGGTTGTGCAGGTAGCTTTGATTTACGTGCCCAAAAAATAACCAAGGCCTTCGCCACCATACTTGATAAAGCAGGGGTTAACTATGCTATTTTAGGTAAAGAAGAAGCTTGCACCGGCGATCCTGCAAGAAGAGCAGGCAATGAATTTATGTTTCAAATGATGGCTTATCAAAATATACAAATTTTGAATGGCTACTCTATTAAAAAAATTGTGACTACCTGCCCACACTGCTTTAATATCTTAAAGAATGAATACCCAGTTTTAGGCGGCAACTATGAAGTGATACACCATACCCAATTTTTACAAGAACTCATAGAGCAAGGCAAAATTAAATTTACTGATAGTAATGAATGGAAAGGAAAGTCTATTACTTACCATGATAGTTGTTATTTAGGAAGGGCCAATGAAATTTATGAAGCCCCTAGAAAGGTTTTGGAAAGCTTAGACATGGAATTAAGAGAAATGAAAAGATGCAAGTCCAAGGGACTATGTTGCGGTGCCGGTGGTGCACAAATGTTTAAAGAAGAAGAAAAAGGAGATAAAAGAGTGAATATGGAAAGAGCCGACGAAGCGATTGAGACTAAGTCCGACTTTGTAGCAAGCGCCTGCCCCTTTTGTAATACCATGTTAAGCGATGGTATTAAAAACAGAGACGAAGAACTGGGTACAGAAGTATTAGATATAGCTGAGATAATTGCAAAAGCAATGCAATAAAAATAAAAAAGTAAAATGACTGTAGATTTAAAAACCATACTGCCTGAAGATTTTCATCCCATGTCAAAGACATGGATATATCAAAGTAATAGAACTTTTACTTTGCCAGAACTATTTCAAGCAGAAGAAATACTAGAAGCTTTTACGGATAACTGGAAAAGCCATGGTGCACCCGTTAAAGGTTTTGCCACAATTTTATATGGTCAGTTTATAGTGATTATGGCGGACGAGTCTCAAACAGGCGTGGGTGGTTGCAGCACGGATAGCTCGGTGCATGTGATAAAGCAAATTGAGGTAATGAATAATGTACAAATGTTCAATAGAGAGCTCTTGGCTTTCTGGGTAAAGGATAAAGTACAAACCATTCCTCTTGCTCAAGTAGGTTACGCTTTAGAAAATGGCATTTTAGAAAAAGAAACCTTATACTTTAATAATTTAGTAGCTAATAAAGCAGCTATGGAAAAAGATTGGCTACAACCTATTTCAGAAAGTTGGCTAGGCAAAAAATATATAAAATAGTATTTAAAATACTCTTTATTGATACACAAAAAAGCCCTCTGCAAATCAGAGGGCTTTTTTATAAGAAATTTTTATTTTTAGTAGTAAAACTTAATCTCTATTTAATAACTGCTTTAAGTGCTTTCACTAAATCATCTCCTCTTAAGTCTCTACCAATAATAACACCATTCGGATCAATTAAGAAACTAGCAGGAATACTTTGAATACCAAATTGAACTGCTACTTCATTATTCCAGTATTTTAAATCACTTACATGTGCCCATGCAAGTCCATCTTTTTTAATAGCTTCTAACCATCTAGCTTTATCTTGGTCTAAAGAAACACCTAAGACAGTAAAGTTTTTATTTTTAAATGCATTGTAAGTTTTTACCACATTTGGGTTTTCTGCACGACAAGGGCCACACCAGCTAGCCCAAAAATCTACAAGTACATATTTGCCTCTTAAAGAAGATAACTTTAGAGGTTTGCCATTCACATCATTTTGAGTGAACTCAGGAAGTACTGTACCTATTTTTCCTAGGCCCGAAGTTTGTAAAGTTTTTTCTATTACTTCTGCGAAAGTTCCTTTCTTAGCATCTCCCTCTAAAGCAGCATAATAGTCAGTTAAAGTTTCTTTTACAGCAGGAAATATATTCGCCATTTGAAACAAGAAAAAAGTAGTCACTGGAGACTGATTATTTAATTTACTTGCACTCACATACTCGGCTATAATTGCTTGTGATTGTAATTCAGCTTGTTTACCAATAGAGTCTTTTTTAGTAGCTTCTTTTTCTGCCTGCGCTGCGTTTAAACTTCCAAAATAACTAGACATTAATGGGTCTAATTTTTTCATATAGGATTGATACACATCTTGACTTGGAGAACCTTGGTAAACTATTTCCTTAGGAGCATTCACATCTCCCTCCATGGTAATCTTATCATTACCTATAAATAATGGAACCTGTGTTTTAATGCCTTTAAAAGAAACAACATATATACCCGTATTTGCTAAAGTTGCTTTTAATTCAAACTTACCCCCTACAACAGTGGCTGTAGCTACTTCCTTATTGGCCATGCCATCTAATAAGGTAACTACAGTTTGGTCGGGTACATTTTTCATGTTCCCGCTCATGTCTAATGACTGCGCAGTTAAATTCATGCTGCAAAAGGCAAGCATAAATAAGGCTACTATTTTTTTGATCATTGTATTCATATTAATGTATTGAAAGATTAATTTTCTTAGTTGAAGTATCAAATATAAGAATTTAAATTTAGGGTTTATGTCTTTGAGCTAAAACCTTGGCCACATCAGCTAGTTGATAGCCTTTAGACTGTAAAAGTATCATATAGTGAAACAATAAATCGGCCGACTCGTCTAAGAATAACTGCTCATTATTGTCCTTAGCCTCAATCACCATTTCTACCGCTTCTTCCCCTACTTTCTGCGCTATTTTATTAATTCCCTTAGCAAATAAGCTAGCAACATAAGAGCTTGAAGGATCTGCCTTTTTTCTATCTGCAATAATTTGCTCTAACTTATTTAAAAATGCAATACTCGTATTATTGTCTTCTCCCCAACAAGTATCAGTACCCATATGA
>CAIJZF010000375.1 GCA_903825095.1 uncultured Bacteroidota bacterium
AGTTATTCTAATGGGAGTAATGGCTACAGCTAACGCACAAACTAGTAATTTGAAAGACTATTTAGGCAAATATTTATTTCCAGAAGGAAGTCCAGTAACAGAAGTAACCTTGACTGCAGAAGATACTGTTTTAACTATTAATTCTGCAATGGGTTCTACGCCTTTAGAAAAGAAAGGAGTAGATACTTTTTATTTAAGTGCCTATGATGCGCCTATTATTTTTAAAAGAGGGGCAGATAATTCTGTAGAGACCTTAACTATTATTGTTCAAGGTATGGAATTAACCGCTAAAAGAACGGCTACTACTTATGCTATTAAAGAAGAAGATTTTTACGCGAAGGTTTGGGCGAATAAAAATTTCTAGAACTCAAAATTAGAAAGCTCCGCTAAAGAAATAGTAGTTTGTTTGCCTGTAATAATATTTTTTACTGTGCATTCATTTTTAGCTAACTCTTCCGTACCTATGATAATAACGTTGGGAATTCCTTTTTTCTCCGCGTATTTAAATTGCTTGTCGAATTTGCTCTTTTCAGGGTAAATTTCACAAGCAATTTTTTTATCCCTTAATTGCATCATTTGCAAGTAAGCTGCTTTAGTTTCCTGCTCGCCTAAATTAAAAAATAATACTTGAGTGGTTTGATCAATGGTGGAGGGGAATAAATTTTTCTCTTCCATTACATCATAAATTCTGTCTACGCCAAAACTAATACCCACACCTGCAATATTAGGAACGCCAAATAAACTTGTTAAATCGTTGTAGCGACCACCGCCTCCAATACTGCCCATTTGAGCGTCTATGGCTTTCACTTCAAATATAATACCTGTATAATAATTAAGACCTCTCGCTAAAGTGAAGTCGGCCACCAAATGCTTGTCCATACCGGTTTGTGCGTGGTAATCTAGTACATAATTAATTTCTTCTATACCTTTTAGTCCTACTTCATTATTGCCTAGTAAAATACTTAACTGTTTTAATTTTTCTGTATTATTTCCTTCAATGGTTAAGTAAGTTTGAATAATTTTTTGTTGCGCTTCACTAAAGTTTTTGTTATGCAATTCTTCTTTTACTTTATCCCATCCAATTTTATCTAACTTATCTATCGCAATGGTTAAGTCAATGAGTTTATCTTCTCCTCCACAAATTTCTGCTAGTGCTAATAATATTTTTCTATTATTTATTTTTACTTCTACGGGTAAATTTAATTTTTGAAAAGCAGTAAGATACACTGCCACTAAATCTACTTCGTTCAATAAACTTTCACTACCCACTACATCTGCATCACATTGATAAAATTCACGGTATCTTCCTTTTTGAGGTCGATCGGCACGCCATACAGGTTGTATTTGATATCTTTTAAAAGGAAAATTCAATGAGCCATGATTCATCGCCACATATCTAGCAAAGGGAATGGTTAAATCATATCTTAAAGCACGCTCTGTAATGGCAGTGCTATTTTTACCTGCGAATAATTTTTCAACCCCTTCTAGTGTTTGTTCTTTTTTCTGTGGGTTGTCTAAGCCGTTATTTAAAATTTTAAATATTAGTTTATCGCCTTCCTCCCCATACTTGCCCATTAAGGTTTCCAAGTTCTCCATAGCAGGGGTTTCCAATGGCTGAAACCCATAGGTTTCAAACACAGATTGGATCGTCTTAAAT
>CAIJZF010000376.1 GCA_903825095.1 uncultured Bacteroidota bacterium
CAGTAAACTGTTCGCCATCTATTTTAGCAAACACAGTATATACATCGGCAAAACCACCATTGGTAATCCAACATTTTTGACCATTGATAAGATAATGTTTTCCGTCGGCAGTTAATGTAGCTGTGGTCTTTGCACTTAAGGCGTCGGATCCACTATTGGGTTCAGTTAAACCATAAGAACCTTTATACTCTCCGGTGGCTAACTTGGTTACATACTTTTGTTTCTGCGCTTCCGTACCAAAATATAAAATAGGTAAGGTTCCAATACCTGCATGTGCTGCATTGGCTACAGAGAAAGAATAACCACCACCTAAATATTCTGCCACTATAACTGAGGTCACAAAATCTTTACCAGAACCGCCATAGGCTTCAGGTACAGTAATACCTAATAAGCCCTGCTGGCCTGCTTTTTCAAGTAGGTTAGGCATTAAGCCAGGCTCTAATTTATCTACTCTATCCATTACAGGTAATACTTCTGTTTCTACAAATTGATTACACATATCAAGCACCATCTTTTGCTCTTCATTAAATTGCTCGGGAATATAAATATCATCGGCCTTTACTTCTTTGATGATCCATTCCCCGCCTTTAATAACTGCTTTAGTCGTTTCCATAAAATTTATTTTAAAGTTCTTCGTTAATTTATTTTTTTAGATTAAATCCTTATTGGTTAAATTATCATACACTCTTTGAAAAACATTTTTCACTATATCAATTTCTTCTTTTGAAATATCTAGTAATGCTTCATTCATTGTTTGATTCGCTAACTCGTATGTAATTTGTTGTAAGGGTTTCGCAATATCTGTTAAGTAGACTAGATTAATTCTTCTATCTTCTTTACTTGCTACACGCACTACTAATTCTTGTTTTTCTAAATTATCAATGAGTCGGGTAGTACTTGCTTTATCTCTAAAAGTTCTATTGCCTAATTCTAGTTGGCTTAATCCATCTTCTTTCCATAAATGATAAAGTATGGACCACTGCTCAATAGTGATATCGAGTCCTGCGTTTCTAAAATTCTTTTGTAATCGTCTTGCGACAGCGGTAGTAGCCATGCCATTTACGACACTGTAAAGCTCTCCTCTTTTGAATTGGTTGTTTGACATATAGTTAGTTATGCAACTAATATAAAAGTACAACCAATTTTATTGATTTTGGCAATTATTTGCCATTTTTTGGTCTTTTTTTAATGATTTTAGGCTTTTTTGCCCCAAAATGGGCAATTTGAAGAGGTTTTGAAAAGGCAATTTTAAGGCCCTTACATTAGGTTTTTACGCCTAATCTTAATTTGAATGGCGTTTTCAATCTCTTTTTCAGCTATCAATATTAAATAGCCACCACCACCAGCACCTGATAATTTATAGCCAATACTTTTTGAAGCGTATTTATCAATGATAGGTTTTATGCTTTCATCAAGCATATTGGGGAACATAGCAATTTGTGCATGGAAGGAAGCTAGAAAAGCTGTTCCAAAAGCATGCAAGTCTTTTTTTAATATTGCATTCCAACAATTATTAGCAGCATCTGCTAATTTTTTTGCACCCTCTTCGGTAATACTAGTATTAGCTAACACATCATAATTACTATTTCGAGGATCTAAAGGAATTAAATAAAGATGATTTTCCAACCAACTCAATATAGATTCATCATCAATTGATTTTATCTCTGATGGCCAATAACTGTCTTCAGCATAATGATAATAATTTAAACAAGGCATTACAATACCCAAAGCATCTTGAGAGCCTGCTACATCTTTTGTGCCAGGAGGATTTTCATAACTAAATAATACCTTACTTAATTGTAAAGGGTCTCCTTCAGGTAATTGCGCTTTCCATAATTCAATAGCCTTATTTCTTGTGCTACTAGCCATACCACTTCTATTATTAAACTCAATGGTAGGTTCAATAGATATAGTAATAACAGGGCCCGCATGTAATTTATTGACATAAGGTTGATCTAGCCATCCTCCTGCTAAATCAATACGAAAAGGAATAATTGAATTGGTTCTTAAACTAGTGGTAGACCTTGCTGGTAGTCCCTCACTCGGCACTCTATCAAGTACAATAAGCTCAATATTTTTTGTTTTACATAATTCAATTTTGCTAGGCGTATTTCCATCTTCATTCACCACAAAAACGGATGGTTGAATTTCTTCTAGTTCGCTTAAAAAATCGAGTAGGCCACTTCCCTTATTAATTTTACATTCTTTCACGCAAGCAAGTGACTCTATCATATACTTTCTTTCGTCTTGGGTAATGACAGGGTATCTTCCTTTTAAATCATACACCGTTTTATCGGATCCTATACAAACATATAAATCGCCATAACTAGCAGCACTCTTTAAAAAGGCGATATGCCCGCTATGTAATAAATCAAAACAACCGCTCACTAAAACTTTCTTTTGCATAAATTTCCTGCTATATTAAAATCGAAACTACAATTTAATTTTTAATTACAAGGCTCTATCTAAATGCACATAACCACCATCTACATGAATAAGTTGTCCAGTAGTATGACTGGATTTTTCTGATAACAGAAAGGCCACTGTATTGGCAATTTCTTCTTTGGTAGTAAACCTTTGACCTAAAGGAATTTTTGCTTTGATGGACTTTAGCTTTTCTTCTGGATTAGGTAAGGCTTGTAACCATTTTTCATATAATGGTGTAAAGCATTCAGCAACAACCACTGCATTTACACGAATACCATAGGGCAACAATTCCACGGCCCATTCTCTAGTAAGCGCATTTCGTCCTCCGTTAGCAGCTGCATAAGCAGAAGTACCTCCTTGTCCAGTTTCTGCTGTTTTTGAATTAATATTTACTATACTACCTTTTGATTTTTTTAAATAGGGTAGTGCATGATGTGCTAATAAATAATAGTGTACTAAGTTTTTATGTAAACTTTTCATAAAAAATTCATAGTTGCCATTTTCCAAACCTATGCTATCATTCTCTCCAGCATTATTTACAAGACCATCTATTTTTCCAAACTTAGCAACAATTTTATTGATTGCATTTTCACATGCTGCAGGTTCAGTTAATTCTGCAACCACATGATCGGCTTGGTAGCCTTGCATTTGAATAGCTTTCACCAGCGCTATATTATCTTCTTCACTTCTTCCAATAATAACGGGAATAGCACCTTCGGCTGCTAATAGATTAGTGATGCCTTCGCCAATGCCTCTTGCACCGCCCGAGACTATAATTATTTTACCTTCTAATGCTAAGTCCATAATTTAAAGTTTATAAAATTTAATTGCATTATTTGCAAAAAAATCTTCTTGTTCGTTAATACTAAAAGTATTGAAATAATTTTGTAAACCCTTTAACCATTTTTCGTAGGAACTAGCTACTAAGCATACAGGCCAGTCACTTCCGAACATAATTCTTTTAGTTCCAAAAGCTTCTACAACAGTATCTATATAAGGTTTAAGTGTATCCATTGTCCAGGTATTCCAGTGGGCCTCAGTAGCCATCCCACTTATTTTACAATATACATTGGGGTATTGAGCCATTGCTTTTATTTCTTTAATCCAATTTTCGCTTTCTCCTTTTTTTATATTGGGCTTGGCTATATGATCTATTACAATGGGTAGTTCTGGTAATTTTTTTATGAGTGTATTAGCCTCTGCTAATTGAGTTTCATATATAAGTAAGTCATAAGTATAATTATATTTTACAAGTGCAGATAAACCTTTTTGAAAAGTAGCATCTAACATAAAACCATTTGGTTCGGCTTGTATAATATGCCTAAACCCTTTTAGATTAGTTTCATTCGAGTATTCTTCTAGCTTTTCTTCAATTCCCTTTTCTTTTAAATTAATCCAACCCACCACGCCTTTTATAAAAGAATTTTGATGGGATTCTCTTATTAAAATTTGAGTTTCTGTATCTGTTTGATCTGCTTGCACTACAATACATCCTTCGACATTATTTACTTTTAATATAGGTGCTAAATCTGCAGGGAGAAAATCTTTACGAAGAACCTTCATGTCTTCATTAATCCAATCATGTGTTTTGGAATCGTAATTCCAAAAATGCTGATGTGTATCAATGATTTTCATTTTTGAAATAGTTTTATTTTTGATAGGCAACTACAGTTTGCTTGCTGCTGCCTAAGCCATCTATACCTAATTCAACTACATCTCCTGGTTTTAAATAAATATTGGGACTAAAGCCAAGTCCCACACCAGCAGGAGTTCCAGTACTAATGACATCTCCTGGAAGTAAGGTCATAAATTGACTGCTATAAGAAATAAGTTGTGGTATATTAAAAATTAAATCATCTGTATTACTGTCCTGCATCATTTTCCCATTTAAACTTAACCATAACCTTAATGTATGCGGATTAGGTATTTCATCTTTAGTCACTAACCAAGGACCTAGTGGTGCAAAACTATCGCAACCTTTACCTTTATCCCATGTACCACCTCTTTCTAATTGAAAGGCGCGTTCGCTTACATCGTTATGCAAAACATAACCTGCCACATAATCCATAGCTTCTTCTTCGCTTACATAACTTGCTTTTTTGCCAATCACTACACCTAATTCTACTTCCCAATCTGTTTTTTCTGAATTTTTAGGAATGATTATATTATCGAATGGGCCAGTTAAAGAAGTAGTAGACTTCATAAATAGTATGGGCTCTGTGGGAATGGCAGCGCCAGTTTCCTTTGCATGCTTAGCATAGTTCAAGCCAATACATAAAATTTTAGAAGGCCTAGAAATAGGCGATCCAATTCTTTGGCCATCTTCTACTAATGGTAATTTTTCTTCATTAACAATACCTGCTAATTTTTCTAAACCATTTTGCTCAAAAAAACTTTCATCATAATCTTTAATAAAAGCACTTAGATCATAATTTTTACCCTCTAAATGAATGCCTGGTTTTTCTTGTCCTTCTTTTCCGAATCTTATTAATTTCATTTTTAACTATTTAATGTAACATAACCGCCATCAATGGCATAATCGCTACCTGTAATAAAACTTGCTTCATCACTACACAAATATAAAACTTGATGTGCTATTTCAATGGGCTTACCCATTCTACCAATGGGCTGTGTTTTAGATAATTTATCAAACATTTCAGCCTCTTTACCTGGGTAATTCTTTTTCAAAAAACCATCTACAAAAGGAGTGTGTACTCTACCAGGTGAAATACTATTACATCTTATATTGTCTTTTATAAAATCCTTAGCCACACTTAATGTCATAGCATGCACAGCACCCTTACTCATGCCATATGCAAAACGGTCTGACACGCCCACTTTGGCAACAATGGAACTTATATTAACAATAGCACCACCACCTGCTTTTTGCATAATAGGTATACCTGCATGTAAACTATTATATACCCCTTTTACATTTACATTAAATATCTTTTCAAAATCATGTTCTTCTGTATTCGTCGCATTGCCTATATGTGATATACCTGCACAGTTTACTAAAATATGAAGGGCTTCAATTTGAGCATAGGCTGCTATTAAAGCTTTTTGATTGGTTACATCTATCACTAATGCTGTGGCCTGGCCTCCTTCTTTTTTAATAATTTCAACAGTGTCATTAGCGCTTTGCTCACTAAGGTCCACTACATATACTTTAGCACCTTGTTTTGCTAAAACGATACAAACTTCTTTTCCAATGCCGCTTCCGCCCCCAGTGACAACTGCCGTTTTTTGATGAAGTAAAAACATGGTATGATTAATTTATTGTAAAATGATTCTTCTTTTATTATAATGAGACGCCTCTTTTCCAAGGTATAAAATCGTCCTGATGTAATTGCACTGCCTTTGGAATTATCTCTCCACTTGCAGCTTTAATGCAGTAGTCTAAAATTTCTTCTCCCACTTCTTCAATTGTTTTTATACCATCTATAATTTCTCCTGTATTGATGTCTATAATATCAGACATGCGGTTGGCTAGTTTTGTATTCGTAGATACTTTTATCACTGGACATACAGGATTACCTGTGGGTGTGCCTAAGCCTGTAGTAAATAAAATTAAAGTAGCACCGCTTGCCGCTTTTCCTGTGGTGGCTTCTACATCATTCCCTGGAGTACAAACCAAACTTAAGCCTGCTTTAGTGGCGGGTTCGGTATAATCTAAAACATCTACCACAGGAGCAGCCCCACCTTTTTTACAAGCCCCTGCACTTTTTATAGCGTCAGTTATAAGCCCATCTTTTATATTTCCAGGAGAAGGGTTCATATGAAATCCACTTCCTACGGCATGCGCCATTTTATTATAGTCCTCCATTAATCGTATAAACTTAGCTGCTGTTTTTTCATCCACTGCTCTATCAATTAATTCTTGCTCTGCTCCACATAGTTCAGGAAACTCTGCAAGTAATATTTTTCCGCCTAAGGCAACTAAAATATCGGCAGCATGCCCAACCGCTGGATTTGCAGATATACCGCTAAAACCATCACTGCCACCACATTTCACGCCAATACATAATTTACTAAGAGGGGCTGGTTTTCTTTCTATTTTATTAGCCTCTTTTAATTTTTCAATAGTGGATTGAATGGCCGACTTAATTAATTGCTCTTCACTTTGTGATGATTGCTGTTCAAAAATAATTAAGGGCTTATCAAAATTGGGGTTTCTCTTTTTTAAATCATTTTTAAAATCATCTATTTGTAAATGCTGACAACCTAAACTTAATAAAGTAATGCCTGCTACATTAGCATGATCTGCATAGGCAGCTAATAAATTACTTAAAGTAGAGGCGTCCTGTCTTGTGCCACCACAACCCCCTTGATGATTTAAAAATTTAATGCCATCTATATTTTTAAATATTCTTTTTTCAATTGAAGGGGCAATAGTAATATGTTCGTCAATGACTAAACTATTGGTATTATGTATATTCTTAACCACTTCTTCTGCGAATTCCTTGTACTTATCGGTGATGGTATAACCCAATGCATGATGCAAGGCTTCTTTAATAACATCCAAGTTTCTATTTTCACAAAATACAGTAGGAATAAATAACCAGTAATTGGCAGTACCCACTTTTCCATCAGTTCTATGGTAGCCATTGAAAGTTTTGTTTTTAAAATTATTTGTGTTAGGAGCCTGCCACTTATAGTTTGCATTTCGGTAGGCATAAGCGTCTGCTTCATGCTTTGTATTAGTGACAGTCATTTTTTCTCCAATGCTAACATTATCAATTACTATTTTACCTACAGTAACACCATACATAGTAATAAGCATTCCTTTAGTTAAGTCCTTTATGAAAAACTTATGCTTTTCTTCAATATCCTCTTTTAAAATATAGGTCTCGTTTTCAAAAATGATGGGTTCACCCTTCTTTAAGTGGGTAAGGGCTACTAATACGGTATCCTTAGGGTGAATTTTTAATACTTTTAAATTTCTTTCCTTCATGTACGGGTCTATTTTAAAGCAATCATTTGAATCTACAATTTAATTCAAACAATTAAAAAATCCTATTTCTGCGAGGGAAAAGCAATTAACTTTGTGCCATGCATTACTTTTTAGATTGGATACTTGCTATTTTAACCCTTATGTATGCCGGCTTATTAATTGCCTACCGCTATTGGTTCGATAAACTTTCTTTTTTCGATTTTAGGCCCGATAAAGCAGTCACTACTTATACCCGTTTTTCAATTGTCATTCCTGCTAGAAACGAAGCAGCCAATATAAAAAAATGTGTAGACTCTATATTGGCACAAGCTTATCCTGCAGAATTTTTTGAAGTAATTGTAATAGATGATTTTTCAGAAGATGATACAGCCTCCATTGTAAAAGCTATACATGAACAGCACTCGCATGTTAAATTATTAAGTCTTTCAGATTTTTATAAAGCAGATGAAATTAGTTCTTTCAAAAAGAAGGCTATTGAAAAAGCAGTGAGTCATGCAGAGGGTGATTGGATTATTACCACCGATGCAGATTGTATTGCGCCAAAGTATTGGCTTTTATTATATCATCAATATATACAAGCGAATAATCCTGTATTTGTAGCAGCCCCTGTTATGTTTATAAAAGAGAAAGGAATATTGAATGAGTTTCAAGTATTAGATTTCTTAGCACTTCAAGGTATTACAGCAGCTGCAGTGGGCGCGGGTAAGCACTCTATGAGTAATGGCGCTAATTTAGCTTTTGAAAAATCGGCGTTTTTTGCAGTAGGAGGATACCAAGGAGTAGATCATATTGCCAGTGGTGATGATATGTTCTTAATGCATAAAATGAAAAAAACTTTATCTAATAGAATTGGATATTTATTTCATCCTAATGCCATTGTATTTACCAAGACCATGCAAAATTGGAAAGATTTTTTAATGCAAAGAATTCGTTGGTCTAGTAAGGCACGTTTTTATGACGACAGTTCTATATTCTGGGTTTTACTTTTAGTGTATGTTTATAATTTTAGTTTTTTAGTGCTTCTATTAATGGGCCATTATCAATCTTTTTTTATAGCCATTGCGTTTAAAACATTTTTTGAACTCTATTTTTTAGACCCCGTAGCCAAGTTTTATTTTTTAGAAAAAGGGCTTCGTTATTTTTTATTATACCAGCCCTTGCATATTGTTTATACTTTAGTGGCCGGCCTTTTTGGTCAGATAAGAACCTATACCTGGAAGGGTAGGCAGGTGAAATAAGGGTCTGTGGAAGATTTTCCCCAAAAAATAGGTTTTTGAGCCTCAAAATTGCCATTTTAACTAGTAAAATTGGCCTTCTTTATGTAGTTTTGCATCCTAATTAATAATAGAATAGATATGTCGACTGAAACAATTGAAAGCACGGTAGCTGCCTTAACTGCTAAAGATTTTGCCACTGACCAAGAAGTACGTTGGTGTCCTGGATGTGGAGATTATTCCATTTTAGCTTCTGTACAAAGAGTAATGCCAACAATTGGCGTTCCTAAAGAAAATATTGTGATCATTAGTGGTATCGGTTGTAGTAGCCGTTTCCCTTATTATATGAATACTTATGGAATGCACTCTATCCATGGTCGTGCAACAGCTATTGCGAGTGGTTTAAAAGCAAGCCGTCCTGAATTAAGCGTATGGATTGTAGCGGGTGATGGAGATTCAATGAGTATTGGTGGTAACCATACCATTCATATGTTGAGAAGAAATTTAAACGTTAATTTTTTAGTGTTCAATAACCAAATTTATGGTTTAACAAAGGGTCAATATTCTCCCACTTCTGAAGTAAATAAAATTACCAAGAGTTCTCCTCAAGGAAGTATTGATCATCCATTTAATCCTGCTGCTTTGGCTTTAGGTGCCGATGCTAGTTTTGTAGGACGTACTATGGATCGTGATCCTAAGCATATGCAAACAATGATTGCGCGTGCTGAACAACACCAAGGAACTTCTTTCTTAGAGATATATCAAAACTGTAATATTTTCAACGATGGTGCTTTTGAAATTTTCACAGAAAAATCGACTAAGCAAGTACATGGTTTATATGTTGAACAAGGTAAGCCTTTGACTTTTGGTGCAAATGGTGAAAAAGGAATTCGTTTTGATGGCATTCGTCCTGAGGTAGTAGAAATTGGTGCTAAATACAGTGCAGATGATATGTGGATTCACGATGAAAAAG
>CAIJZF010000377.1 GCA_903825095.1 uncultured Bacteroidota bacterium
GTGATTATTCAAGTCCTGTAAATATTGGCAACCCCAATGAAATTAGTTTAAAAGATTTTGCGGAAGAAGTATTGAAATTAACAGGGTCAGCAGTTAAGATTGTGTACAAGGATTTACCTGTGGACGATCCTAAGCAAAGACAGCCCGATATTACGAAAGCAAAAAAATTATTAGGATGGGAGCCAAAAGTAGATCGTGCTGAAGGTTTGAAGAAAACCTACGATTATTTTAAATCCTTACCACCTTCAGAGTGGACAAAATTACCTAAGGAGTTTATTTCTAAATAAATTACATGCGAAAAATTTTAGTTACTGGCGCGAATGGTCAGTTGGGTTGGGAATTAGGTCAGTTGGCAGCAAGCTATCCTCAGTATGAATTTATTTTCACAGACAGAACGGTGATTGATTTATCAAAACCCGAAACTTTGACTGCAATCATAAATGAGATGGCGCCAGATGCTATTATTAATACAGCAGCGTATACAGCTGTAGATAAAGCAGAATCAGAAAAAGAATTAGCACTTGCGGTAAATGCAAAATCGGTAGAACAAATGGCAGCTATCGCTTATGAAAGAAAAATTCCTTTCATTACTTTTTCAACAGACTATGTATTTACGGGAAACGCAACTACACCTTATACGACTGAGACAGCCTTAGCGCCTTTAAATTTTTACGGGTCCACCAAGGCCGATGGAGAACGTTTAGCGATTGCAGCGAATCCCAATACCATTATTATTAGAACCTCTTGGGTGTTTAGTGTGCATGGAAATAATTTTGTAAAGTCTATGATACGCTTTATGAAAGAAAGAGATGTTTTAAATATTGTATCAGATCAGAGAGGGCGACCTACTTATGCCAAAGACTTGGCAGACGCTACTATGAAAATGATAGTAGCATTGGATAATGGTAAAGAAATAAAAGGTATTTATCATTATGCCAATAAAGGAGAAACGACTTGGTATGAGTATTGTAAAAAAATTCAGTCTATTGTAGGACTTAATTGCCAAGTGAATTCAATATTAACTGTTGACTTTCCTACACCTGCTAAAAGGCCAGGGTATTCTGTATTAGATACAGATAAAATTGAAAAAGAACTTTCTTTATCTATTCCTCATTGGGAAACTTCTTTAATAGAATGTATTAACAAACTAAGTTAAGTAGTTATGAATAAAGAAGCCTTATTAAAAGAATTAGCTAGCGCTACCTATGTGATGATTAAGCCTTCACCACTGCATGGCATTGGGGTTTTTGCGATTAGAGATATTCCCAAAGGCACTAAAAATATTTTTTCAAAAGGGGTAGGTGATTGGATTAAAGTAAGCAAGGAAGAAGTAGATGCATTGCCGCAGCATTCCAAAGACTTAATTGAGAATCATTGTTTATTTGATGAAGATTTTTATTTTATACCAGACTATGGTTTTAAACTAGTGGATCTAGTAATTTATTTAAACCATTCAGAAACCCCCAATGTAATTTCTTTAAATGAAGGGGAGGAGTTTGAAGCCATTAGAGATATAGCTGCTGGCGAAGAGCTATTAGTGGACTACGGTACTATCGTGGAATCTAATGAGTAAGTAATACACTGAAAATTAAGATGAGTGCTGACCAAAATCATATTTTTTAGTGTTTTGATTGGATAGCTTTAGTAAAATGTAAAGCCATGAAAAATCAAATACTCATAGCTGTTGATTTAAGTGAATCCTCAGAACTTGTTATTAAAAAAGGAATAGAGCTTGCCATTAAAATGGAGGCTTCCGTAATTTTAAGTTCCGTGATACCTATGTATGTAGATTATTTGCAGTCGCAAATGTCCATGGTGCCTACTCCTTGGGATGAAATTTATACTGCACAAAAAGAAGCGGCCATTAAAGAACTAAAGTTGGTACAAGATAAATTCCCCAATATACCTATTGAAATTTATGTGGAAGTGGGCAATGCTAAAGATGTAGTTATTGAAAAGGCAATCATGGATAAGGTTGACTATATCGTAGTGGGGACGCATGGCCGTACTGGTTTTTCGCATGTAGTGATGGGAAGTACTGCTGAATATATAGTAAGGCATGCTACTATGCCGGTGATGGTGGTGCCTATGAAATA
>CAIJZF010000378.1 GCA_903825095.1 uncultured Bacteroidota bacterium
AAGGCTTTGTACCAATTCGCCATACTATTTAATTAACATTGGAAACAATCTTCTTATTTCTGCTTCATTAGGTTGTGCACCATATTCACAAATTTCAAAAGCTTCTGCATGTTTTGCATTTGCTGCTTTTGCTGTTCCATACCATTTCACCATAGCGGCTCTAATATTGGCTTTCATAGGACGATCATATAATTTCATCAACCACTTCAAACGTTCTTCTTTTCCAGTAGGTACGTCTTTTTCATATCTTCCTATCCAAGGCATCCACTCATAAAATTGAGATTCATGCGCGTCAATGGCAGAAATCTTTTTTGCATAAGCAGTGCTAATATCTATTACAATATCTGGTCTGAAGGGATTTGGTCTTTGAAAATGATCTTCTGCATATAAAAATACAGGTGTTTTTCTAAGAGGAGGTGCGTCTGGTGCTACATTAGGTACTTCTACCATATAAGCAGCATCTTGCACGAGTACACCAGTATAACGATGGTCAGGGTGATAATCATTGGGTCTTGGCGCAATCACTACATCTGCATCCCACTCTCTAATTTTTCTAATGATTTGTAGTCGCACTTCTAATGTTGGTAATAAAGCACCATCGTGATTATCCAATACATCATAGGTTACCCCTAATCTTTTTGCTACTTCCTGCGTTTCTAAATATCTACGCGCAGCTAATTCTTTTCCTTTCATAGTTTGATGTCCTGCATCCCCATTCGTGACTGCAACAAATTTGACTGCATGACCCATGCTTGATAATAAGGCAGCTGTTGCACCAGCTTCATAATCACAATCATCGGGATGTGCACCAATAACAATGATTCTACTTTTTTCTTTGATGGTTTGTGCGATCAACCATTGACATTGCATTAAAAGTATAATGCTTAAGAGTAATTTTATATTTTTCATTCCTTTTATTTTTTTAAATCAACATATATAATAGAATCCTTATAACCTCTTTTTATTTTTGTAAACAAAATTATTATGGTTTCAACAAACTTTCAAACCACTCCACATTGGTTTGCATTGTTTTTAAAACCATTCTTGGTTCACTAGGTCCATGTGGTTGTCTTGGTAAAACCAAAAGCTTCACAGGAATATTTCTTCTTCTTAATGCATTGTAAAACATAATAGAATTTCCTAAGGGAACTCTTTGATCTGCTTCTCCATGTTGTAACATCACAGGTGTTTGTACATTTTGAACATATCTTAATGGGGAATGCTCGCTAAACATAGACCAATTATTCCATGGATCTGATTTAAAGTAAGAAGGTAAAAATCCTTCAATATCATCGGTCAAATTTTGAAAACCAAGATCTACTACAGGCGCTCCAATGGAAGCGGCTTTAAAACGATTCGTATGTCCAACAATCCAACTACTCATAAATCCGCCATAACTCCATCCCATCACACCTAGCATAGTTTCATCGGTAACACCCATTTTAATCACCTGATCAACACCATTCATTAAGTCTATATAATCTTTACCACCCCAATCCTGTCTATTAGCCATTCTAAAAATATTGCCATAACCACTTGATCCTCTTGGGTTTGGTCTTAAAATAGCATAACCATCCTCACTTAAAGCAGCTATAGGATAAGTACCTTGATTCGTAGCAATACAAGTTTGAGCAAAATTACCAGCAGGGCCACCATGTACATTTAATAGTAAGGGTACTTTTTTGCCAGCAGTATAGTGTAAG
>CAIJZF010000379.1 GCA_903825095.1 uncultured Bacteroidota bacterium
ATTCTACAATTTCCACAAGACCTAATTCTGGATTCACCCCACTAGTGACCATTCCGTTTTCTTGGAATAATTTCAAGAAGGTATTATTAAATTCATAACGATGTCTATGTCTTTCGTTAATAGTAGTAGTCCCATAAATTTTATAGGCAAGTGTGTCTTTAGTAATAGTACAAGGATAAGAACCTAAACGCATGGTTCCACCCTTCATCGTAATTCTTTTTTGATCTTCCATCATATCAATTACCGGATGTTCTGTATTTGCATCCATTTCAACTGAGTGCGCTCCTTTTAAATGTAAAATATTACGTGCAAATTCAATCACGGCCATTTGCATACCTAAACAAATACCGAAGAAAGGTAAATTGTTTTCTCTTGCATATTTTACTGCTACAATTTTTCCTTCAATTCCTCTATTACCAAAACCTGGTGCTACTAATAATCCGTCTAAGCCAGCCAATTGTTCATTCACATTCTCCTCTGTAATATTTTCGCTATGCACATTCACCACATTTACTTTCACTTCATTCATTGCACCTGCATGTATAAAACTTTCTAGGATTGACTTATATGCATCTTGTAGTTCAATATACTTACCAATAAGACCAATATTGACAATACTTTTAGGATTTTTTAATTTATCTAAAAATATATTCCACTTCGTTAAATCAGGTTCCTTGAAATTTTGAATATTTAATTTCTTAAGTACAATTAAATCTAATTGTTCTTTTTGCATTAACAAAGGCACTTCGTAAATAGTACTCGCATCTAAAGATTCAATCACATTACCTGCTTTTACATTACAGAATAAGGCAATTTTTCTTTTGATATCATCATTTAAAGGATGTTCTGTTCTACAAACAATGACATCGGGATGTACCCCTGTCTCACTTAACATTCTAACACTATGTTGAGTAGGTTTTGTTTTTAATTCTTTCGCAGCACTTAAATAAGGTATTAAAGTTAAATGCACCACCATCACATCTTCTTCAGGTAATTCCCATTGAATTTGACGCACGGTTTCAATAAAAGGAGTACTCTCAATATCACCCACTGTTCCGCCAATTTCTGTAATCACAATATCAAACTTTCCATCCTGACCTAATAACAACATACGACGCTTAATCTCATCGGTAATATGTGGTACTACCTGCACTGTTTTACCTAAAAACTCGCCAGCTCTTTCTTTATTAATAACTGTTTGATATATTCTTCCAGTAGTTACATTATTGGCTTGTGAAGTAGGCGTGCTTAAAAAACGCTCATAGTGCCCTAAATCTAAATCGGTTTCTGCACCATCTTCTGTTACATAACACTCTCCATGCTCGTAGGGGTTCAAAGTACCTGGATCCACATTAATATAGGGATCGAATTTTTGTATCGTGGTAGTGAAGCCTCTTGCTTGCAATAATTTTGCCAAAGAAGCGGCAATAATGCCCTTACCTAAACTACTCGTTACACCGCCCGTTACAAATACATACTTTGCCATACAATTATTAGTCATATTTTGAAAATAGCATTTACCCAATAGGAATATTCTATTGCGTAGAAACCAGTTTCAAAATGGTTAATTTACTTTTTTGGACCTATCTTTAAGTGGAAAAATTCTAAGAGGTCATACAAAACTACGGCAAAAAAGGGGGGCAACAAAATCATTGCGAGTACTCAACAAAAAATGTTTATAACTGTTATATAAAAGTGAACATCTTCAATTAAAATAAATAAAAATCAATGAAAAAAGCCATTTATGTCCTTTTTAGCGTCCTTTTGACAGCTAGTTTAATTAGCTGGAATTGGACCAAAACCCAACACCCTACCGTAGAAAAAGCGGAAGTAATTGAGTGTTTAAATATGGAAACACAGCAAGCTTACAAATTAGAAGCAAGCACACCCGCTTTTGCTGCAATGCACCCTTCACCCATCGTAGTGAATCCAGAAAACCTATTGGGAAAAATGATGTCATTTGATGCTGCCGATGGCAAGCAAGCCAATGCTTATTTTATTGCTGCTAAAAAGAAAAGCAATAAGTATTTAATTGTCATTCAAGAATGGTGGGGATTAAATGACAATGTAAAAATGGAATCAGATAAATATTATACAGACTTAGGAGATGTGAATGTAATTGCTGTAGATATGTATGATGGAAAAGTAGCTGCTACACCTGACAGTGCCATGAAATTAATGCGCGGTGCGGATATGGGAAGAATGACTGCCATTATTCAAGGAGCAATTAAATATGCAGGATCTAAAGCCTCTATCTATAGTATAGGTTGGTGCTTTGGTGGAATGTGGAGTTTACAAACCGCCATACTTGCAGGACCACAAGCAAAAGGAACCGTAATGTATTATGGTAGACCAGAAACCAATATGGATAAATTGAAATCTATTCAATGTGATATCATTGGCTTTTTTGGAAACTTAGATCAAAGCCCTTCTCCTGCCATGGTGAACGATTTTGAAAAAAATATGAAAGAAGCGGGTAAGAATTTAGCGGTGAATAGATATGAAGCAGGTCATGGTTTTGCGAACCCAAGCAATCCAAGTTATAATGCTGCTGCTAAAGAAGATGCTTATACAAAAGCGATTGCATTTTTTA
>CAIJZF010000380.1 GCA_903825095.1 uncultured Bacteroidota bacterium
GGAATATAGGCCATTGGACCTGGACGGTACAAGGCGTTCATGGCAATTAAGTCGGCAAATTTATCGGGCTTTAAATCGCGTAAATGTTTTTGCATGCCCACACTTTCAAATTGAAAAGTAGCATTGGTTTCACCTCTTTGATATAAATTAAAAGTTTTGGCGTCGTCAAGTGGTATTAAATCTAAATCAATGGTAATGCCATGATTTTGTTTAATTAATTCAAGTGCCGTTTTTAAAATAGAAAGTGTTTTTAATCCCAAGAAGTCCATCTTAAGTACACCGGCTTCTTCAATTACACTTCCTTCAATTTGTGTAACCCATAAAGTAGAATCCTTGGCAGTAGCCACCGGCATAATTTCAGTTAAATCGCTAGGGGCAATAATGATACCTGCTGCGTGTATACCCGTATTACGAATAGATCCTTCTAAACGTTCTGCTTCATGTAAAACGGCTGCGCGTAAATCATTGCCTTTATATATTTCTCGTAATTTTTTTACGTTGTCAATATCTTCTGGCTGGTATCCTTCTCTTTCTGCCAATGATTTTTCACCTTCTTTCACCGTTAGCGGTGCATGTAAACATCTGTTTAATTCTGTACCTGGTTTATCGGGAACGAGTTTGGCTAGTAAATTAGATTCAGATAAAGGCAAGTCCATTACACGGGCTACATCCTTGATACTACTTTTTGCAGCCATGGTACCATAGGTCACAATTTGTGCTACTTGTTCCTTACCATATTTATCTACTACATAGTCAATTACTTTTTGACGGCCCTCGTCATCGAAGTCCGTATCAATATCGGGCATGCTCTTACGATCGGGATTTAAGAAACGCTCAAATAGTAATTGATATTTAATAGGATCAATATTGGTAATACCTATACAATAAGCCACCACAGAGCCTGCGGCAGAACCTCTACCAGGCCCTACAAACACACCCATGTTTCTGCCTGCTTGAATAAAATCACTTACAATTAAAAAGTAACCTGCAAAACCCATGGTGCGAATAGTGAATAATTCAAAATCTATTCGCTCTTGTAATTCAGTGGTAATTTCAGGATATCTTTTATGTGCTCCTTCCCAGGTTAAATGTTTTAATAATTCCCACTGATTCATATTTGCTTCCTTATGAATTTGGAATTCCTTAGGAATAGGGAAGGCAGGAAGTAGAATATCTTTTTTTAAATTTAGTACATCTACTTTGTCTACAATAGCATTGGTATTGTCAATGGACTCAGGTAAATCGCTAAATAGAGCTTTCATTTGATCCTGGGTCTTAAAATAAAATTCGTTATTCGGAAATTTAAATCTTCTATTTTTTATTTGCAACTCATCGTTTACAAAATCGTCGAAGCCCGGAGTGGCTTGTTTTTCTCCTGTATTAATACATAATAATATATCATGCGCATTGGCATCGTCCTCATTTATATAGTGACTATCGTTGGTGGCAATAACAGGCACTTTAAATTTCTTAGCAAACTTTAAAAGTTGCGCATTAATGGTTGCTTGCTCCGGAATTTGATGTCTTTGAATTTCGATATAATAATCTTCTCCAAAAATATCTAACCACCATTTAAATTCTTTTTCAGCCGTTGCTTCGTCTTGGTTTAAAATAGTTTGAGGAACATAAGCACCAATACAACAAGTAGTGGCAATTAAACCTTCATGGTGTTTTAAAATTAATTCTTTATCAATACGAGGATACTTACTATACATTCCTTCAATATATCCAAGAGAAGTAAGTTTAATTAAGTTCTGATAACCCACTGCGTTTTTAGCAAGTAGCACTTGGTGGAAACGCTGGTCTTTAGCTTCCTTAGTAAATTGTTTGGCATGCCTATCTTTCACTACATAAAACTCACAACCAACAATAGGTTTCACCACAGGGGCTAAAATATCTTTCCCTTCTTTATCCTTCCCAATCACCTTTGTTTTTTTCCAAGCCTGACTTACAAATTTAAATGCCCCAAACATGTTTCCGTGATCGGTAATGGCTAAAGCGGGCATGTTATCGTCCATGGCTTTATTATATAAGCCCTCAATGGAGGCAGCCCCATCTAATAAAGAGTATTGTGTATGTACGTGTAAATGGGAAAAACTAGGCATTCGGTTATTGGGCTAAGGCTACAAATATCGTTAAAAACCAATGGCAAAAGGGCCTTAATTTTCCACAAAAAAGGGTTAAAAATGGGGTATTTATTCCTTTTTAGCCTTACTTAACTTAACTTGCCATCGATGTTAAAAAACAAGATATATCTATATATATGTATGGGGCTAGCAGCTAGCACATTAGCAAGTTGTAGTTCTTTAAAGTCTATCTCGTCAAATGTGCAAGCAAAGGCGCAGCAACTAACGACAAAAAAGCCAAGACCAGTCGAAATAAACAAAGGCAATACAGCAAATGGTGAGATTGAATTTTTAACCAATATATCGGTAACACCCGGTAAGATTTATATTAAAAATGAATCCGACGCCATAAGTACAGAACCTGTTACAACTAGCGCTACGAATTATGAAAAAATGCCTTCTAATTTATCGGAGGTAGAAAAATTAAACTGGTTGCAATTAAAGTATTCTATTAAAATGGATATTGCGGTGGAGTCTATTGTGAATATTCCCTTACTTCAAAAAATAGATGAGTGGTGGGGCACGCCTTATAGTTTAGGAGGAAGTACAAAAAACGGTGTAGACTGCTCTTATTTTACATTGGATGTAATGAAAGACATATATAATGTGAATTTAAAACGCACTGCTGCTGAACAATATGAGCAGAGTACTAAAATTGAATGGAACGATTTAAAAGAAGGTGATTTAATTTTCTTTAAAGCCGATGGCAGAAGAAATATATCACATGTAGGCATTTACTTAGCCAATAATAAATTTGCACATGCATCAACCAGCCAAGGAGTAACCATTGGTGATTTAGCAGACCCTTACTGGCAAAGAAGATTATATAGTTTAGGCAGGGTAGCTGCGCAGAACTAATTAATTATTTTTTCTCTAACTAGTCTTCTTCCTTCTTTAATTTACTAGCAAAAACCTTTTCAAATTTTTCTAGCTTAGGCCCAATTACATAACGGCAATAACCTTGACTGGTATTGTTATTATAATAATTTTGATGATAGCTTTCTGCAGAATAAAATTTAGTAAAGGCAGTAATCTCTGTAATGATAGGTTTGTCCCAAGCTTTTGCAGCTATTAATTCTTGTTTATACTTTTCAGCAACTTCTTTTTGGTGTTCGTTATGGAAAAATATAACGCTTCTGTATTGTGGGCCTACATCATTGCCTTGTTGATTAGGTGTGGTAGGGTCATGTGTTTTCCAGTACACAGCTAAAATATCATCTAAACTAATTTTAGTAGTATCAAATGCAATTTGACATACTTCAGCATGGCCTGTATTTTTATCACAAACTTGCTCGTAAGTAGGGTTCTCCACAAAGCCACCGCTATAACCGCTGGTTACTTTTACAACACCTTCTAATCTTTGATAAATGGCTTCGGTACACCAGAAGCAGCCCGAGCCTAGAGTAATGGTTTCAGTATGGGTCATATCTATTTTTTTAGATTTTTTTTGTTTGGTTGGTTGTGCGCAAGCCGATAAGCATATTAAGGATAATGATAGCAAAAAGGCTTTATTTATTAGTTTCATAAGTAATGGCTTGTCTTTTTTGTTAAATAGGATAACGGTTTTTATCCAGTTCTAAATTATAACAAAATTTGCTTCTATTTGTTCTCATTTAGTTAATGTTTATTTAAGTAAATTCGTGCACTATTTAGAACCTATGCACGTATACCCGGAAAATGCCCTTTCTCAATTAGAATTTGATAAAATAACCACTATTTTATTAAACTATTGTCAGACCAATATGGGGGTAGAGCAGGTGAATGAAATGCGCATTCATACCCATCAAAAATATATTGAAGAGGCCCTTAGGCAAACTGAAGAGTTTAAGTTTATTAAACTAGCGAACCAGTATTTTCCCACCGACTTTATTTTAGATATTAGAAAGGATTTAAAATTACTAGGCATACCTGGTGCCCAGTTAACTGGCGAGCAGTGGTTGCTTGTAAGAAAATTAAGCGATCATATTCAACAAGTATTTAAATGGTTCGATTCCGAAAGGCAAATGGCTTATTCCAATTTGTATGAAGTGGTGAAGTCGTCTTATTATGAAAAGGCCATTATTGAATGTATTGATTTAATTATTGACGATAGAGGTTCTGTGAAGGACAAAGCTTCTGAAGACTTATCTAAAATAAGAACGCAGTTATTTAAGAAGCGTCAAGAATTGCGCCGCATATTTGAAAAAGTAGTGCAACGATTAGCGAAGTCGGGTTATACCGCCGACATAGATGAAAGCTTTAGCAATGGCCGTAGAGTGGTGGCCGTTTTTTCTGAATATAAAAGACAGGTAAAAGGGTTTTTACATGGAGAGAGTGATAGTCGTAAAACAGCATTTATAGAACCGGAGGAAACTATTGAACTGAATAATGAGTTGTATGGATTAGAGCAAGATGAATTAAAAGAAGTACAAAAAATATTAAGAGCCTTAACGGCACAGTTAGCACCTTATTCAAGTTTGCTACTTAGCTATGCGCAAATTATTGGAAGTTTTGATTTTATAAGAGCCAAGGCATTACTTGCTATTGATATGAATGCGAATAGACCCATGGTACATAATAAAGCCATTACGCATTTAATTGAGGCCTATCATCCCTTACTATACATATATAATAAGGCATCGGGTAAGAAAACCATACCGGTTAATTTAGAATTAGATGATGAGGCGCGAATATTAATTATTAGTGGACCCAATGCAGGCGGTAAGACTGTTTCTATGAAAACCTTGGGCTTGAACCAAGTCATGTTGCAAAGTGGTTTACTAGTTCCTATGAGTGCCACTTCTCAAATGGGTATTTATAAACAATTATTTATTCAACTAGGAGATACACAAAACCTAGCCTTTGAATTAAGTACTTATTCAAGTCATTTATTACACATGAAGCATTTTATTGAAAATGCCAATGGTAAAACTTTGTTTTTTATAGATGAACTAGGAAGTGGAAGTGACCCGCATTTAGGAGGCGCCTTTGCAGAAGTCATATTAGAAGAATTATCACATAGACATGCACAAGGTATCGTGACCACGCATTATCTGAATTTGAAAGTAATGGCCAACCATAATAAAGGCATTATTAATGGAGCTATGCAGTTTGATGAAGTAAAGTTAGAACCACTTTATCAATTAGTAATTGGCAAGCCTGGTAGTTCATATACATTCGCCATTGCAGAGAGAATTGGACTACCTAAACATTTAATTAATAGGGCTAGAAAATTAGTGGATACGCATCATTTTGAATTGGATAATTTATTGAATAGAACCGAACAGGATTTACAATTAGTGCAACAGGAAAGAAAAGAACTACATAAAAAGCTAAAAGAAAATGATAGCTTGAAGACGGAACTAGATAAAGTGCTAAACAAAGAAAAGCATATTCAACAAATTGAATTATTAAAAGAACAGAATAGGGTGTCGGAAGAAAAATTTGCTTATTTAAAAGATATGGAGCGAAAAATAAAGCAAATCGCAC
>CAIJZF010000381.1 GCA_903825095.1 uncultured Bacteroidota bacterium
ATAAGCAAGTATTAGCAAACCAATTTAAAGAATTAGAAAAATAATCAATATGCTGTATCAATTATTTTCTTGGTTGGATAAAACATTTAATGTGCCTGGTTTAGGTGCCTTTCAGTTCTTGACCTTTAGAATTGCCATGGCCATATTAATGTCTTTATTTATTGCCACTGTGTATGGTAAGAAAATTATACTTTTTTTACAACGTAAACAAATTGGTGAAACTGTTAGAGACTTAGGTTTAGCCGGCGAACAACAAAAAAAGGGGACACCTACCATGGGTGGTATTATTATCTTATTGAGTATTTTAATTCCCACTTTATTATTTGCCAATTTAGATAAAGTATATATCCGTTTAATGATCTTATGTACTGTGTGGTTGGGCCTTATTGGTTTTTTAGATGATTACTTTAAAATAAAAGCAAGAAAGCAGGCCCAAGCCCAAGGGGGTGCCTATAAAAAACAAAATAGTGATGGCTTGGCGGGTATCTCAAAAATTATTGGTCAAATCGGACTAGGTATTATAATTGGCGTAACACTTTATTTTAGCAATGCTGTTACAGTGGAAAGAGAAATTGTTTCTAGCACAATTTCTGAAAGCTTGCAAAAAGGAGAGAAGGTAGCAAAGGGTGCAGATGTGGTAGTAAGAAAAATTAATGGCGTTGAAAGACGCTTTGTAAAAGTAAAAACACCTATTACTACTATTCCTTTTGTAAAAAATCATGAATTTAATTATAGCAAAATAATTAGTTGGATAGGTCCAGGTGCTGAAAAGTATACTTGGATTGTATATATTCTTATTGTCACTTTTATTATCACTGCAGTATCTAATGGAGCGAATTTAACTGACGGCTTAGATGGACTAGCCGCAGGGGTATCTGCCATTATTGGTGCTGCCTTAGGTGTGTTTGTATATGTAAGTGGTAACTATGTATTTGCCGATTATTTAAATGTAATGTACATACCTAATTTAGGGGAGTTGTCCATTTTTGTAGGTGCCTTTGTAGGAGCCTGTATAGGATTTTTATGGTACAATGCTTATCCAGCGCAGGTTTTCATGGGAGATACAGGAAGCCTTGCCTTAGGAGGTATTATTGCATCACTTGCCATTATTGTTAGAAAAGAATTATTAATTCCTATTTTCTGCGGTGTGTTTTTAATTGAAAACTTATCTGTAATTATTCAGGTGAGCTATTTCAAATACACGAAGAAAAAATTTGGAGAGGGAAGAAGAGTGTTTTTAATGAGTCCACTACATCATCATTATCAAAAGAAAGGATTTCACGAAAGTAAGATAGCAGTACGTTTTTGGATTATTACTATTTTATTAGTGGTGGCATCTATTTTAACCTTGAAAACAAGATAAAACATTGGCAAAAAAATTAGTCATATTAGGTGCAGGTGAAAGCGGAGTAGGTACTGCTTTATTAGCCAAACAAAAAGGCTATGAAGTATTTGTATCTGATGGAGGCGCTATCAAGGCTAATTTTCAAAAAGAATTAGAAGAAGCTAGTATTGAATTTGAAGCAGGGGCGCATAGTGTAGAGCGAATTTTAGCAGCAGACGAAGTAATGAAAAGCCCAGGTATACCAGAGAAAAATGAAATGGTGAAAGCCATTAGAGCAAAAGGCATACCCGTTGTAAGTGAAATTGAATTTGGCTATAGATATAAGGGTAGTAGTAAAATTGCAGCTATTACTGGAAGCAATGGTAAAAGTACTACCACTGCTTTATTATATCATATCTGCAAATTAGTAAATGAAGATGTAGCCATGGTAGGTAATATTGGTTACTCTTTCGCAAGACAGATTGCGCAAGCGCCAAAGGCTTTATACATTATTGAAGTAAGCTCTTTTCAATTAGACGATATACAATATTTCAAACCTGAGATAGCTATTTTATTAAATATTACTGAAGATCATTTAGACAGGTATGATCACCAATTTGAAAATTATATTAAAAGCAAGTTTAGAATTATAGAGAATCAAACTTCAGAAGACTATTTCATCTATTGTATAGATGATGAAACCATCGTAAAACATCTAGAACTACTAACCATCAATACTAACCCACTACCATTTTCTATGAAACAAGAAGTAAAAAAAGGAGGCTACATCAAGAACGATCAAATGATGTTAAAAATCCAAGAAGAACGCGTTACGATGAGCATTTATGATTTTGCTTTAAAAGGAAAGCATAATGCTTATAATACAATGGCTGCAAGCATTGCAGCTACTACCTTAGGTATCAGAAAGGAAAAAATTCGCGAAGCAGTAAGCAATTTTCACAGTCTAGAACATAGAATGGAATTTGTAGCCACTGTAAGAGGCGTTGATTTCATTAATGATAGCAAGGCCACCAATGTAAACAGTACTTGGTATGCTTTAGAGAGCATGCAAAAAAGCACTGTATTAATTTTAGGTGGTGTAGACAAAGGCAACGATTACGAATTAATAGCTGAACTAGTAAAAGAAAAAGTGAAGGCTATTGTTTGTATGGGTACCGACAATAAAAAAATAATTGAATTTTTCAAAGATAAAGTAAGCACTATTGTGGAAGTTGATAGCGCTAAAAAAGCAGTGAATGCTTCTTTCAAATTAGCAGAAAAAGGAGACTTGGTTTTAATGAGTCCTGCTTGTGCAAGTTTTGATTTATTTAAAAATTACGAGGATAGAGGTCGTCAATTTAAAGAGTCTGTAAAAGAACTATAATTTGTAAAAGAGCAAAAACTTATGTTTAACGATACTGCAGACAAATTATTTTCACAAATGCCCACTATTGGTGGGATGAAAGAACATTTAGACCAAAGAACTAGGGGTGATAGATACATATGGGGGTTAGTCATTGTATTGTCGCTTATTTCTATATTGGTAGTATATAGTGCTACTGGTTCATTGGCATATAAAATGTATCGTGGAAATACAAGTGTGTATTTATTTAAACAAGTCATATTTACATTAGTGGGTTTGCTGGTCATATTTGGTTTGCACCGCGTAAACTATACAGTCTTTTCTAAGATAGCCACCATTTTATTTATGTTTTCTATTCCTTTATTAATATATACTTTATTTTTTGGCGCAAAAATTAATGAAGGAAGTAGGTGGATCAAGTTGCCTATTATAAATATGACTATTCAGACAAGTGATTTAGCCAAGTTGGCTTTATTTATGTACTTGTCTAAGATGTTAAGTAAGAAACAAGAAGTGATCAAAGATTTTAAAAACGGATTTCTACCAGTTATTACACCTGTATTAATTATTTGCGCATTAATTATGCCAGCGAATTTATCAAATGCACTTTTAACTGGAGCGACTTCTTTATTATTAATGTTTATTGGTAGAATAAGTATTAAGCATATTTTATTGACCATATTAGTGGCCATGATACCAGTGACCATTATTATAGGCGTAGCCATGGCTACACACTCAAGTAAATCGGTAGAAGGCGGGCCTGTGGTTGCAGAAAAAATGAAAGGCTATGGTCGTTTTGGTACTTGGGTGAGTAGGGTGCAGGATTTTATGTATGCCAAGGACAATGAAGTACCCTATCAAGTGCAGCAAGCAAAAATTGCCATTGCGAACGGTGGTATTTTTATGGGATTAGGCCCAGGCAATAGCAGACAAAGAAATTTTCTTCCTCAAGCCTATAACGATTTTATTTATGCAGTCATTATTGAAGAGTACGGATTATTAGGCGGCGTCTTTATTATATTTATTTATATTGTTTTCTTATTCAGATGCATTAGAATATTTAGAAGATGTCCTTATGCCTTTGGCGCTTTTCTAGCGCTTGGATTAAGTTTCACTCTAATTATACAGGCCATTGCAAATATGGCAGTGAATGTAAACATCGTACCCGTGACTGGTGTGACTTTACCACTAGTAAGTATGGGAGGAAGCTCTTTCATATTTACTTGTTGTTCGATAGGACTAATATTAAGTGTGGCTAGAAACGTAGAGCAAATGGAAGGTAAAGCACCTGAAGAAACAGATATTGAAATTCCGGCTGATAACATTGATATAGATACTGAAAATAATGTCATTGAAGCAAAAGCATAATATACTACGCATCATCATTGCTGGTGGTGGCACTGGAGGACATATCTTCCCAGCCATTGCTGTAGCACAAGCCATCAAAGCTTTGGCGCCCGATGCGGCTATCTTATTTGTGGGCGCTTTGGGAAAAATGGAAATGGAAAAAGTACCTCAAGCAGGTTTTCAAATTCAAGGTATTACCATTGCAGGTTTTAATAGGTCTCAGTTGTTTAAAAATATTACACTGCCTTGGAAATTAGTAAAAAGCTTTTTTCAAGTGAGTAAAATTTTTAAAGAATTTAAGCCCAATGCGGTTTTTGGTGTGGGAGGGTATTCTAGTTTTCCTGTATTAAAATTTGCGCAAACAAAAAATATTGCAACTTATATTCATGAGTCCAATGCCTTTGCTGGCAAGGCCAATACTTGGCTTGCAAAAAATGCAATTAAAATATTTACGGGCACATTGGGTATGGAATCGTTTTTTCCTGCTTCTAAAATTTTAGTTACAGGTAATCCAATAAGAAAAAATATAATTGATCATAGCTATACAAAAGAAACGGCTTTGCAAGTTTTTGGTTTGCAAGCAAATAAAAAAACCCTTTTAATAATTGGGGGAAGTTTAGGAGCTAGTTCTATTAATAAAGCCATTCAAGCTAATTTAGTTTCCTTCTTTGAAAAAGATATTCAATTAATTTGGCAAACAGGCAAGCCGAATGCAGAGGTATTTGCAAGTGCAGCCCATAGTTATGAAAATGTATTCGTGCATTCCTTCATTGATAATATGAGCGCCGCTTATGCTGCTGCAGATGTAGTTATAAGTAGGTCTGGCGCTATGGCGGTTGCTGAAATTTGTATTACAGGTAAGCCCGCCGTATTTGTGCCTTATCCTCTAGCTGCAGAAGATCATCAAATATTTAATGCAATGACACTAGTGCATAAAAATGCAGCAGCTATGGTGAAAGACAAAGAAGTAGGTAATGATTTAATACCTACAGTCCTTCAATTATTAGGAAGCGATGAGCAAATGCAAGCAATGAAAAATAATATAAAGGCCTTTGCATTTAGTAATGCAGATGAACTGATAGCAAAAGAAATTTTGAAACAAATAAATGAATAGCTGAAAAATGAATCCGTTAACAAATTGTAAGAACATTTATTTTATTGGTATAGGAGGCATTGGTATGAGTGCTTTAGCAAGGTATTTTAACAAACAAGGCGTTATAGTGAGTGGATATGATAAAACACCTACTCTATTAACCGATGCTTTAATAGAGGAAGGTATTGAAATTCATTTTGAAGACGATTTAAGCAAAATAGATAAAGCAGCAACAGTGATTGTGTACACACCTGCCATACCTAGTGACCATGGTGAATTAAATTTTTATAGAGACAATGGCTACTTAGTGGTAAAAAGAAGTGATGTGCTTCAGTGGATTACGGAGAATGCTTTCACTATTGCCATTGCAGGAACGCATGGTAAAACAACGACTACTTCTATGACAGCGCATATACTTCGTCATACAGGCTATGGTTGTAATGCTTTTTTAGGAGGCATTGCCACAAATTATGGTACAAATTTTTGGAGCCATGAAAAAAATGTAGTGGTTGTAGAGGCTGATGAATATGATCGTAGCTTTTTAAAATTAGCACCCAATATTGCCGTGATTACTGCGGTTGACCCAGACCATTTAGATATTTATGGAACAGCAGAAGAAGTAGTCAAAGCTTTTGGTGAGTTTTCAGATAAGATAAAACCAGGCGGAGTGCTTATACAAAAATGGGGTACTGAATTCAATACCAACGCAAGTAATAAGACGGTACTTTCTTATGGATATAACCATGATAAAGCATCTTACCATACTACTAATTTAAAAGTGGTTGATGGGTCTTATCATTTTGATTTAGTACATCCTGCAGGTATTTGCAAGGATATAGTACTCAATATGGGCGGCCTACATAATGTTGAAAATGTAAGCGCGGCTATTGCTATTGCACTAAGCTTAGAAATAGAAGAAACAAAAATAAAAGAGGCCGTAGCTAGTTTTGCAGGTGTTAAAAGAAGATTTGAGTATAAGGTGAAAACAGCCAAGAAAGTATTGATTGATGACTATGCACATCATCCAGAAGAATTAAATGCTTTAATAAGTGGTGTGCGCAGTTTATACCCCCATGAAAAAATGGTACTCGTTTTTCAACCACATTTATACAGCAGAACCAAGGACCAATGCGATGGATTTGTAGAAACTTTAGACAAGGCAGATGAAGTTATTTTATTACCTATTTATCCGGCGCGTGAACTTCCGATGGAAGGAGTAACAAGTGAAATGTTATTAGATAAAATGAAACTGAAGCATAAAAAAGTAATGTCTAAAGAAGAATTATTTGCATGGGCTGCTAGCAGTTCAGATAAACTTATTGTAATGGCAGGCGCAGGTGATATTGATACCTGTATATTAAAAGTTCAAGAAATACTTACTCAATCATAAATGAAGAACTGGCAAAACATATTAGTTAGAGTTCTATGGAGTATTGCAGGCGCAGCACTTATTGTATTATTTGTAGTAGCCTGGAAGGCCAAGGAAGAAAAAAAATGTACCTCAATTCAAATTGAATTAGTGGGTGAAAATACAGCGGCCTTATTCATGGATGAAAAAGAAATATTGCAAATTATACATGAGCAAGGTGTTAAAGAAGGCTTGCCCATTGGTGATGTTAATTTAAATACACTTGAAAAATATTTACAAACTATTCGTTGGGTTAAAAATGTAGAATTGTTTTTAGACAACACGCAAACGCTACAAGTAAAAATTGAACAACGTATACCCATCGCACGTATTTTCACGGCCTCTGGTAATTCATTTTATATTGATAAAGAAGGTTTGCAATTACCACTAAAACAGCTTACTGTACTGCGTTTGCCGGTATTTACCAATTTTCCTTCAGACCAAGAAAAACTATCTAAACCCGATAGTTTATTATTAAATGATATTTTACATTTCACCAAAGCAGTAGCAACCGATTCATTCTTTATGGCACAAACGGCACAGGTAAATATTGCTACCAATGGCGACTTTGAATTGGTGCCCTCCGTAGGTGATCATTTGGTTTTAATTGGGTCGGTGGAAAATATAGAGGATAAATTAAATAGGCTATATACATTTTATAAAAAAGTTTGGGTACAAAGCGGCTTGAACGCTTATCAAGTAATTGATTGTCGTTTTGATAACCAAATTGTAGCGCTTAAAAAAGGGATGCAACCTATTCAGTTTTCAGCAAATGATTTACCCACTGTGGATTCTACAATGGCTGTAGAAGTAAAACTTGACACAACTAATCTTAGAGCAGTCAATGTCACAGAAGTTAAATCTGCAACCTTAAATACTCCCAAAACTTCAGTAATTGCA
Organism: uncultured Bacteroidota bacterium; assembly: GCA_903825095.1. The sequence goes on from CAIJZF010000381.1 coordinate 7,436, forward strand.
AGCCCAAAAATGGCCCCTGTAACTAGCCCAAAAATGACCCCAAAAACAGTGGTCAAAGTTCCTTCAAAAACAACAGTTAAAACCCCGTCTAAAACAGCTGTAAAACCGGCAACTAAAAAAGGGACTAAAAATCTAGCTAAAACAAGTAGTAAAACGGACAATAAATCGAAATCAAAATCGTTAATTAAAGTGAAGCAGTCTGCCAAGGCGTTAATGCCCCAAAAGAAGGCTTCCACAACAAACAACTAAAAAACAACAAAATGAGTCAGCACGAATCACCCATTATCGTAGGTCTTGATATTGGAACCACAAAAATCGCTGCCATCGCAGGAAGAAAGAACGAGTTCGGTAAGTTAGAAATCTTAGGATTTGGGCGTGCCAACAGCAATGGTGTTCAACATGGTCAAGTCTTGAATATTGACCAAACCATCAAAGCCATTCAACAAGCATTACAAAACTGCCAATTAAGCAATCCCGATTTAGAAGTGAATGAAGTGTACGTGGGTATTGCAGGTCATCATATCAAAAGTTTACAAACAAGAGGAGACCAAGTGCGTCAAGACGCCGAGAATGAAATCCAAGCTTGGGAGATTGAACAACTCATCAATAACCAAAGAAAAACATTTATTCCTGCAGGAGATCAAATCATTGATGTGATTCCGCAAGAATTTCATGTAGATAATAACCAAAACATCAAAGACCCAGTAGGGGTGAATGGTGTGAAAGTGGGTGCCAACTTTTTAATCTTAACAGGAGATAGAAACGCGATTAGAAATATTAATCGTTCTGTTGAAAGAAGTGGTTTAATCACCAAAGATTTAGTCTTACAACCTTTAGCTTCTGCAAGTGCGGTGATGAGTGATGTAGATATGGAAGCAGGTGTGGCTATTTTAGATATTGGTGGTGGAACCAGTGACCTTGCTGTATTTTACGAAGGTGTATTAAAGCATACAGCGGTGATACCTTTCGGTGGTGAGAATATTACCAATGATATTAGAATGGGATTAGGTGTATTGAAAAGTCAAGCTGAAGCTATGAAGGTTCAGTTTGGTAGTGCTTTAACAGATGAAGCAAAAGCCAATGCCTATGTAACTATCCCAGGTTTGAAAGGAATGCCAGCCAAAGAAATTAGTGTTAAAAGTTTAGCAGGTATTATTCAAGCAAGAATGAGTGAGATACTTGATTTTGTTACTTACCACTTAAAGCAAGTGGGTATGGATAGCCGCATGTTAAATGGAGGTGTGATCTTAACAGGGGGTGGTTCTCAATTGAAACATTTAATTCAATTAACTGAATATATTACTGGTTTGAATGCAAGAATAGGACTTCCTAATGAGCATTTAGCGCCAAATCATATTGAAGAATTAAAGAAACCAATGTATTCAACATGTATTGGTTTAATCTTGAAAGGATATAACGATTACGAGCAAAATTATAAAGTATTTGCAGAGACCTTTAAGAAAGTAGAAGTGCCTAAGTCTTTAACTGTAAATAATACAGGATCTGCGAATGGTTTAACAAGCCAAAGAGTAGAAGCAAAGCCAGTTCCAACTACTTTAACAGCAGAACAAATCGAGAAAAGAAAGAGCAAATTCTGGGATCGATTCAAGAACAATCTCATTGAAATATTCAGTGAGGAAGATGACAAATTATTGCCATAATATTTACCCACATTATGGTTATAAAAAATCAATAGAATAAAATCTAAAAAAGGTAATTTCGATATAACTAACTAAGAACGAACTATCTAACTAAGAACTAACCATCTAACTAACCCATCTAAACACAAAAAAATGATTCAATTTGACTTGCCAAAGCAAAAATCATCCATCATCAAGGTCCTCGGCGTAGGCGGCGGTGGAAGCAATGCTGTCAACTTTATGTTTAATCAAGATATTGAAGGAGTTGATTTTATTATCTGCAACACCGATTCTAAAGCGATTGAGCAAAGTACAGTGCCCAATAAAATTCAGTTAGGACCACATTTGACACAAGGTTTAGGAGCAGGTGCCGATCCTTCAGTAGGAAAGTTAGCAACAGAAGAATCTTTAGACGAGATTAGAAAAATATTAGAAGTAAATACCCGCATGGCATTTATTACTGTGGGTATGGGTGGTGGAACTGGAACAGGTGGTGCACCTATTATTGCAAAAATTTGTAAAGATTTAGGCATTTTAACTGTAGGTATTGTAACAACTCCTTTCGGATTTGAAGGACCACGTAGACAAGCGCAAGCCGAGGAAGGTATTAAGCAATTAAAACCTTTAGTAGATACATTACTTGTTATATCAAACGATAAATTACGTGTTCAATACGGTAATTTAAAAATGAAAGAGGCTTTCACTAAGGCCGATAACGTATTAGCTACTGCAGCAAAATGTATCACCGATGTTATTAATAGCCGCGGTCATATTATTGTAGATTTTGCAGATGTATGTACAGTAATGAAAAATGGCGGTGTAGCTATTTTAGGTAAAGCAGAAGTAGAAGGAGAGAATAGAGCACAAAGAGCTATTGAAGAAGCATTGAATTCACCTTTATTAAATGACAATGATATTAGAGGTGCAAAATGGATCTTATTAAATATTAATAGTGCAGAAGGAGATTATGAGTGTTCAATGGATGAATTAGAAACCATTAATAATTATTTACGCGAGCGTACAGGAGAAAATTCTGATGTAATTATGGGTATGGGTTATGATGCAACATTAGGACAAAAATTAGGTATAACCCTTATTGCAACTGGTTTTGAACATAAGGACCCATTCCAAAAGCAAGCACCAAAAAAAGCTGAGGCTCCTGTTGAAGAAAAAATTGTAATGACATTGGTTTCTGAAGAAGCCAACAATGATACAAGCAATTTAATGACTGCAGCTACCGAAGCGGTAGCCGAAACTCCAACAGAAGAGCCTACAATAGGTGATAGTTATTTTACTTTAGGAGAAGAAGCAGTAGAAGCCATTGAGGAAGTAGCTGCAATAGTAGAAGAAGAAGTGGAAGAGGTAATGAGTATACATGAAGTAGATGAAATTTCAGAAAAAGAATATGAGGCTGAAATAGATGCACAAATTAGTATTGCAGCAAATGAAGTAATGGAGGAAATGGTAAGTCAACCTATCGTTTTTGAAATTAACGATGTATATGAGGGTGAAGACCTAGAAGAAGAGGAAGTAGTTGTGAATGAAGTGGAAGAAGAACTAATAGTGGCAAATTTTCAAGAAGAAGACTTGGAAGAAGAGTTAGAACTGATTGCAGAAGAGCAAGTAGAAGATGAAATAGAAGAAGAAGTGATAGTAAGTGAATTAGCTGCTCCTGTGGCTGAAACGAATCAATTCATTCTAACAAAGCCTACTAATATTTATGCTGAGCATACTGAAGAAGAGCCATCAATAGAAGAGATGGAGGAAATGCCAGTCATTGAGGAGATGGAAGAGTTTGAAGAAGAAGAGATGGATGAAATGGAAGAGATGGAAGAAATGGTCATGCAAGATGATTTAGCTGTTACCATGCAAGAAATAGTTGAAGAAGAGTTAGTGGAGGAAATAGTTGAAGAAGAATTAGAAGAGGAAACTATAGTAGAACAAGTAATACCTGAGATGGTAGAAGAAGAAAAGGTAGAGGAAGAGCTTGTAGAAGTAGCTGAGATAACTATGCAAGCAGCTCCAGTACAAGAGCCAGTTGTATATGAAAGCTCATTTAGAATGGAAGAAGAGCCTACTATGCAACTAGTGATGAGAGACGAGTCTTCATTTAATTCGAATCAGAATACTTCAAAGAGACATCCTTCTTCATTAGATATGCCAATGGATGATGCAGAAGAACAAAGAAGAAAAGTAGCTGAGCGTATTCAGAAATTAAGAAACTTATCTTTCAATATAAACAGTGCCTCTGATCCTAATAATGAATTCGATGCAGTTCCTGCTTATGTTCGAAGAAACTTGGATTTATTTGGTAATACCATGGCTTCTGTAGAAAACTATTATAGTAAGTATACAGTGGAAAAAGATGAGAATAACCAAACACAAATCTCTACCATTAATACTTTTTTAGACGGTAAAAAACCAGATTAAACTTGTTTTTTGTGTACAGTTGATTTTAGTTGTAACCCCACCCCTTAAAAGGTGGGGTTTTTTGTTGTATTTTTACTCCATGCAAACAGTACTTATTACAGGTGGAACAGGTATGATTGGCCAGGCATTGGCTAAGCAGTTAATAGCTAATGGCTATGAGGTAATAATATTATCCAGAAACCCTAAAAGGTCTAGTAGGCAGCATTTATCTTATGCAAAATGGGATGTTGAAAAAGGAGAAATAGATATTGAGGCTTTAGCAAAATCAAATATAATTGTGCATTTAGCAGGAGAAGGTGTGGCCGATAAAAGATGGACAGTGAAAAGAAAGCAAGCCATTGTAGATAGTAGGGTGCAGTCGGGTAATTTATTAGTAAAAGCCTTAAGCGAAAATAAACACCAAGTAAAAACATTTATTGCAGCTTCTGCCATTGGATGGTATGGTCCAGATACAGCAAAGAGTTTGGAAGATGGTTTTGTAGAAACCGATGCCCCTGATAATTCTTATTTAGGTAATACCTGTCAGTTATGGGAGCAGAGTACTGCAGCCATAGGCGATATGGGTATAAGACTCGTAAGACTTAGAATTGGAATTGTATTTAATAAAAAAGGCGGAGCGCTGGCTGAATTTTTAAAGCCAGCTAAATTTGGTTTAGCTACCATACTGGGTAATGGTAAACAAATAGTAAGTTGGATACACCATCATGACTTATGTAAAATGATTCAGTATGCGATGGAGACCCCTGCTTTGCAAGGAGTGTATAATGCAGTGGCGCCGAATCCTGTAACGAATAAAAAATTAGTATTAACCATTGCTAAAAGTACTTATCCTATTTACATCCCTGCTTTAGTACCCTCATTTATGCTTAAAATAATGTTGGGAGAGATGAGCATTGAAGTATTGAAAAGCACGAAAGTGAGTGCGCAAAAAATACAGGACGCAGGTTTTGTATTTGATTATCCCAATGTAGAAGAAGCTATAATTAACTTAATTAAGTAAGCAGCTACGCATTTAATGGTTCGCAACTTCTAATTTCTTATAGGTCTTCCAGAAGTAATTACCGATTGTATTCTTTCCAAAGTTTTTTTCTGTCCACATAAACTTAAGAAGGCTTCTCTTTCTAAATCAAGTAAGTATTGCTCGTTTACTAAGGTTGGCTCACTTAAATCGCCACCACACATTACATAGGCTAATTTTTTAGCCACTAATGCATCGTGATCTGTTGCATAACCTGCTCTCCACATACCATTGATACCTGCGTAAAGTGCACCTAGGCCTGCTTTTCCAAGTACTTTAATATCTTTTCTTTGTTGTGGTTGTGTGTAGCCAGCTTTAAATAATTGTAGTGCTTGTTCTTTTGCATTGGCAATGCGGCGTGATTGATTTAGTACAATAAAGTCTTGACCTTTTCTTAAAATGCCCATGTCCATGGCTTCACTTGCAGAAGTAGCTACTTTGGCAGTAGCAATATTCATAAATCTTTTATTCAATGTAATGGTTTCTGGTTCGTCTGCATGCATTTCATCGGAAGCGCGTAAAACAAACTCCTTCGTTCCGCCACCACCAGGAATAACACCAATACCTAATTCCACTAAACCTACATAGGTTTCTGCTGCAGCACAAATACTGTCGGCATGTAAATTCATTTCACATCCACCACCTAAGCAAAGTCCATGAGGAGCAATGACTACAGGAATAGAAGAGTAACGTACACGCATCATTGTATTTTGGAAAGTACGAATGGCCATGTCTAATTCTTCATAGTCTTGTTCAATGGCTAACATAAATATCATACCCACATTTGCACCAGCGCTAAATAAATTACTATCGTTGGCTATAACTAGTCCATTGTACTTTTCTTCAGCAAGTGCAATAGATTTATTTAATCCTTCTAATACTTCTCCTCCAATACTATTCATTTTGGTATTCCAACTAAAACCTGCAACACCATCTCCAATATCTACTAAATGACAAGCACTGTTTTTCCAAATAGTTTTTTCTTGGAAGTCAGAAAGTATAATAAATGAATCGGCGCCTGGTATTAATTTATAGGCTTCTGTTGCAACATCATAATAATAACGCTTGCCGTCTTGTACTTTATAGAAGCTTAATCCTTTTTGAGACATCTTCTCTACCCATGCTGCCACTGCGTATCCGCCTGCTTTCATGTCGGTGATAACTGTTGCAATATCAAGTGCATCCCAGGTTTCAAAAGCGCCAATCTCCCAACCAAAACCTGCTTTTAAAGCGTCGTCTAAGCGGTACAATTCATCGCTAATTTCTGGAATTCTATGACTTACATAAGAAAATAAAGCAAAATGGAACTGTCTTACAAATTCACCTGCTTTGTCTTTTGCTTGGTATAAAGATTTTATTCTGCCTGGTAAACTTTCAATGGCTTTTGCAGCTCCAATAGAAGCCATTTTAGTTTTCACGCGCGGCTCGTATTCAAAAGTTTTTAAATTCAGGGTTAATATTTCTTTAGAGGTAGCTGTTTTTATTTTCTTAAAAAATCCTTGACCAGTTTTATCACCCAACCAATTTTGCGCCACCATTTTTTCTAACCAGGGTGGTAAAGTAAAAATATTTTTAGCTTCGTCATTAGGACAATTCGCCGCCACACCTGCAGCCACTTTTACTAAAGTATCAATACCTACTACATCGGCTGTTCTAAAAGTAGCCGACTTAGGACGACCCATTATTGGTCCAGTGATAGATTCTATTTCATCAATACTTAATTCCAATTTTTCCATAATATGCAAAACACTCATCATGCTGAAAACCCCAACCCTGTTGGCGATAAAGGCAGGTGTATCTTTACATAGCACTGTGGTTTTACCTAAAAATACATC
>CAIJZF010000382.1 GCA_903825095.1 uncultured Bacteroidota bacterium
ACCCTACTAAAGCTTTAAAGGAAAAACCAAATTCATCTATTGCTATTGGTTTTAAATTATTAGTCACTGGCGAAATAGATGCCTTCTTAAGTGCCGGCAATACAGGTGCCATGTTAGTAGGTGCTATGTTCAGTATTAAACCCATCAAAGGAGTTTTAAGACCAACTATTGCTACACTTCTTCCTAAGCTAAATGGTAAAACTGGATTATTAGTAGATGTTGGATTAAATGCAGATTGCAAACCAGAACAATTAAATCAGTTTGGTATTTTAGGCAACTTATATGCAAAGCATATTTTAAATATTGAAAACCCTACTGTAGGTTTATTAAATGTAGGTGAAGAAGAAGGCAAAGGCAATATTTTAGCACAAGCCACTTATCCATTATTAAAAGAAAATACTGCCATTCAATTTATTGGCAATGTAGAAGGCAGAGATGTTTTCAATGATAAAGCCGACGTTATTGTTTGTGATGGCTTTACAGGAAATATTATTCTTAAAACGGCGGAAGCCATGTATGATGCAGCAGCACATCAAAAATTAGAAAACGATTCTTTCTTTGGCAGATTCCATTTTGAAAATTATGGTGGCACTCCTGTTTTAGGTGTGAATAAACCCGTTATTATTGGGCATGGTATTAGTAATGCCAAAGCATTCTACAATATGATTTTACTTGCTGAAAAAATGATCCAAACACGCTTCTGCGAAATCATTACCAGCAACTTTGAGAATCTATAGTACAAGTCCATTTGTATCCTACTTATTCTAGTTTATAATTCCACGCATCAATCTAATCGTCGCCCTACTCATCGCCCTTATTTTCGTTCAAAACTTCTGCATTTCTTTATTCCTAGTTTCTTATTAATTAGTTTATTTTTACTTTATCACTAAAGTGAAAAGTACATGTGGTTAAATAATATTTTAGAAACAATTGGCAATACACCTCTCATTCGTTTGAATAAAATAACGAGTGAAATACCTGCCACCGTTCTTGCTAAAGTGGATTATTTTAACCCAGGCAATTCTATTAAAGATAGAATGGCATTAAAAATGGTTGAAGTAGCGGAAGCAGAAGGAAAACTAAAACCAGGTGGAACTATTATTGAATGTACAAGTGGCAATACTGGAATGGGACTTGCCTTAGTGGCTATTGTAAAAGGATACAAATGTATTTTCACTACCACCGATAAACAGAGCAAAGAGAAAATGGATATACTTAGAGCCGTGGGTGCTGAAGTAATTGTATGTCCTACTAATGTAGCACCCGAGGATCCAAAAAGTTATTACTCAGTGGCTAGAAAGTTAGCTGCTGAAACTCCGAATTCTTTTTTCTTTAATCAATATGATAATCTTGCCAACCGACAAGCCCATTATGAAAGTACAGGGCCAGAAATTTGGGATCAAACAGAAGGGAAAATTACCCATTTAGTATGCACTGCAGGAACCGGTGGCACCATTACAGGTACCGCGAAATATTTAAAAGAAAAAAATCCAACTATTCAAGTATGGGCCATTGATCCTATTGGTTCATTACTCACTCATTATTTTCAAACAGGTATTGAAGACCATTCTTATGTTCAACCTTATATTGCGGAGGGTTTTGGCGAAGATTTTATTCCCGCCAATTATGATATGTCCGTCATTGACCATTTTGAACAAGTAGCCGATAAAGAAGGTGCATTAATGACAAGGCGTTTAGCAAAAGAAGAAGGTTTATTCTGTGGCTATAGTGCAGGAAGTTGCATTTTAGGTTTACTACAATTAAAGGATAAATTAAAACCAACAGATGTGGTGGTTTGTATTTTACATGACCATGGAAGCAGGTATGTTGGGAAAGTCTATAATGACGAATGGATGAAAAGCAAGGGCTTTCTTTAATACATTGGTTCTCAATTAAAAATGTGTGTATTCTTCCCTATTTTGTGGATTATTTTACCCTAATTCAAAGGCTAAGGCTAACATTCGTTTGGGCCTTAAATTGTATCTTTGCCACTCAATAATTAAACTATGAGCAAGTACAGAGCAGGCGTTTTATTTGGTAAAGAATTAGAGACATTATATAATGATGCGAAAGCAAATAAGTTTGCCATTCCAGCAGTCAATACCACTGGAACCGACACTATTAATGCAGCTATCGAAACAGCCGCTAAAGTGAACTCTCCTATTATTATTCAATTTTCTAATGGCGGTGCACAATTTATTGCTGGCAAAGGAATGCCTAACGATAATTTACAAGCCAATATTCAAGGCGCTATTGCAGGTGCTTTACATGTGCACCAAGTTGCAAAGTTTTATAATGTGCCTGTTATCCTTCACACCGATCACGCTTCTAAAAAATGGTTACCATGGATTAGTGCTTTAATTGATGCGGGTGAACAATATAAAAAAGAAAAAGGCCAACCTTTATTTAGTTCTCATATGTTAGACTTATCTGAAGAGAGTTTAGAAGAGAACATTCAAACTTCTGTAGAATTTTATAAAAGAATGGCACCACTTGGAATGAGCATTGAAATTGAATTAGGTGTAACAGGTGGTGAAGAAGATGGTGTTGATAATAGCAATGTTGATAATGATAAATTATATACGCAACCAGAACACGTTGAATACGCTTATACTGAATTAAGTAAAGTGGGTAATTTATTTACAGTAGCTGCTGCTTTTGGTAACGTGCATGGTGTATACAAACCAGGCAATGTTGAATTAAGACCAGACATATTAAATAATAGCCAAGTACATATTCAAAAGAAATTAAACACAGATGAGAAGCCAGTGTATTTTGTATTTCATGGCGGATCGGGTTCACCACAAAATCAAATTAGAGAAGCGATTGGATACGGTGC
>CAIJZF010000383.1 GCA_903825095.1 uncultured Bacteroidota bacterium
AATCAGAGGAAGAATAAATCAATTAAGTTTGCATTCTATGAGGAAGTTTTCAATACTGAAATTTTTGGTCTTGGCTGGATGGGCGCTTTCAAGCATTATGCAATTAGAAGGTTGCGCCAATATTGTACCTCCCAGTGGCGGGCCAAGAGATAGTTTACCTCCTTATTTAATTGCAGCAAGGCCCATTGATTCTGCAACCAATGTTCATCCTAAAGAAATTTTAGTAGGCTTTAACGAATACATTACCACTACTTCTATTCAAGAAAACCTGATCATCTCTCCTACTTTAAAAAACATACCACTTATTGATGCGCGTTTAAATAGTATTAGAATAAGAATTGCCGATACCTTATTAGACAATACCACTTATAGCATTCAATTTGGAAATGCCATTAAAGATGTCAATGAAGGAAATATCTTAAAAAACTTTACCTATGTATTTAGCACTGGGGAGCGTTTAGATACCGGAAAAATAAATGGCAAAGTAATACTTGCAGAAAATGGAAGAGTAGACAGTAGTTTATTGGTGGTGCTTCACCCTTCGGGAAAAGATTCAGCTATTTTTAAAGAGCGCCCTAATTATTATACTAAACTTAATGGTAAAGGACAATTCGGTTTCAATTTTTTACCAAAGGGCAGCTACAATATTTTTGTACTCCCTAACGATTACACCAAAAAATACGACGATAGCACAAAACTATTTGCATTTTTAGACAGTGCTATTCGTATTGAAACCACTAAAGACTCCCTTTCGCTTTATGCTTTTCAAGGAGCTAAAAAACCAGAGAAAAGAAAATCAAGTACTACTTTAAAAACAACTAAAAAAGCGGGGCCTGTTTTAAAATACAGTAAAGACTTTGACGGAAGTGAACAAGATATTTTACACCCCTTACATTTAACCTTTGAAACGCCTATTCATTTTAATGATAGCTTCTCCATTGTACTATGTGACACATTCAATAAAAAATTAGAAGCCGCTAGTATAAGCATCGATACCGCGCATCCTGAAACTATTGCTATTGCTTATCCTTGGAAATTTTCCACCAAGTACCGATTAATCATTCCTCAAGCATCTATTAAAGATTCATTAAATAATATTTTAGTAAAAACAGATACCCTGCACTTTATTACAAAAAGTGAGGAGGCTTATAATAGGGCTATCATTAAAATGAAGGGTTTTGAAAATTTAAAAAATCCAATACTGCAATTAACACAAGACGATAAAATAAAATTTAGCTACCCAATTACTAGCGCGCTTATTAATATTGATAGGTTACCCATTGGAGAATATACCCTTAGATTATTATTAGATAATAACAATAATGGTAAATGGGATACTGGCGCTTTTTATGGCAAGAAAAAACAACAACCAGAAATAGTGAAATGGTTTGCTATGCCGTTGAATATTAGAGCCAATTGGGAGAATGAAATAAATTTGATTTTAAATAAGTAATTTTATAGCCACTTTAATAATATGCAATTACCTTCTACTTTATTAGAAAACGCAGTGGCTGAATTTGCCAAGCTACCAGGCATTGGTAAAAAAACTGCACTACGATTGGTATTGCATTTATTAAAACAAGAGCAGGACGTAACAAATAATTTTAGTGAGGTGCTCAAAAAAATGCGCAAGGAAATTCAATTCTGTCAGAAGTGTTATAATATTAGTGATGGAACTATTTGTTCTATATGCGCGAATTCAGGTAGACAAAAAAATACCATTTGTGTAGTAGAAAATATTAGAGACGTTATAGCAATAGAAAACACACAACAATTTAATGGCACTTATCATGTACTAGGTGGTATTATCTCTCCATTAGACGGTATTGGCCCCGAGCAATTAACTATTGAAGCGTTGATTGACAGAGTCAAAAAAGATAAAGTAACAGAGTTGGTTTTTGCATTGAATCCCAATATTCAAGGCGATACTACCATATATTATATTCAAAAAAAGCTAGGACCCAGCACCTGTATGATTACCACTATTGCTAGAGGTATTGCCTTTGGAGGGGAATTAGAATATGCCGATGAAATGACCCTAGGCAAGAGTATTTCCAACCGCCAACCTATACACCAGTATATAAAATAGGCCAATTCAGTAGAAATCTATAATTTTGATGTTCAAACATTAAGTATGAAAGCTATATTCCTTTTATTATTCGCCATTATAGTAAGTAACCCTAGCTGGGCACAAAAAAATTATAGCACTAGTAATGCAGAAGTACATTTTATAGCAGTGGACGATAATGATATTGATGCTGTGAATAAAAATGCAGTGAGTCGTCTACAAGCCAATGGTGATATAAGTTTCATCATGCTTATCAAAGACTTTACATTTGAAATGGAAGGCATGCAAAAACATTTCAATGAAGAATATTTAGAAAGCGATCAATTTCCTCGCGCCTTTTTTAATGGCAAAATCACCAATTTTTCAAGCGTGAATTTTGCCAAGGATGGCAAGTACCCTATCTCGGTTGCTGGTACTATGCAAGTACATGGGGTCAATAAAGCCATGCAAACAAGCGGCATACTTGAAATTAAAAATGGTATCCCTACCGCCACTGCAAAGTTTACTGTCACCTTAAAAGACTTTAAAATTGGTGGTATTCTCATTAAAATGGTAGCCGATAAAATCAATGTAGATATTAAAGCTACCTACCCATAATTCAGCATCACCAAGCTTTATTGTAGAATAAGGCCATTATTTGGCTGGAAAGCAATAGTGTATTAACTTTGCACCGCATTGCAGGCGGATTTGTTTATTGTTCAACCTGCTTTCCGAAAGGAAAAAAAAGAACTAATAAACGATACTATTGACACCCCCCACTTTTTTAATAGTATTATTAGTTACTCTCTTTTCTTTTGGATACATGCATAAAAATTTATTTATGTCAATTCAAGAGACGCTCAAAAAAAGAATATTGGTCATTGATGGTGCCATGGGTACCATGATTCAGCGCCATAAATTAACGGAAGCCGATTACCGCGGTACAAGGTTTGCCGATTGGCCTTCTGATCTTAAAGGCAATAACGACTTACTATGCATTACCCAACCCGCCATTATTACGGGAATTCATTTACAATATTTAGAAGCAGGTGCCGATATTATTGAAACCAATACTTTCAGTAGTACTTCTATTGCTATGGCCGATTATGATATGCAATCATTGGCTTATGAATTAAATGTGGCAGCTGCTAAATGTGTGCAAGAAGCCATTAAGCAATACAAATCAAAACATCCTAACGCCACAGAGAAATATATTGCAGGTTCTATTGGGCCCTTGAATAAAACTTTAAGCTTATCTCCCGATGTAAACAATCCAGGTTTTCGCGCCGTTACATTTGATGAAGTAGTAACAGCTTATACAGAACAAATTAAGGGACTAGTGGACGGAGGTGTAGATGTGATTTTAATTGAAACCATTTTTGATACTTTAAATGCAAAGGCCGCTATATTCGCAGTGAAAGAATATTTTAGAAAAGAAGGTAAGCCTGAATTACCTATGATGATTAGTGGCACCATTACCGATGCATCGGGAAGAACCTTAAGTGGTCAAACCTTATCGGCCTTCTATACTTCTATTGCACATGCCAAACCT
>CAIJZF010000384.1 GCA_903825095.1 uncultured Bacteroidota bacterium
GAAGGTTCATTCACTACTACTTCATCGTTGTGAATAATAAGCGTGTTGGCTGTACCTAAGTCCATCGCTATTTCCTGCGTAAAAAAATTAAATAATCCCATTGTAGATCGTTATTTGAATAGTTCGAGTTGAATGAAGCAAAATTCATCTAAAATCCTTACAATACAAAGCTTTTTGCAAATGATTCGCAAAGTTTTTTTCACCCAAAATTTTATGCAAACTCGTAGCCAATATCTTTTCTAAAATACATGCCTTCAAACTGAATATGGGAGAGTGCTTTTTGTGCTTTTTGAACGGCATCTTGTAGGTCTGTTCCTTTGGAAGTAACCGTTAATACACGACCACCTTTGGTAACGACTCTATTATCTTGAAACCCTGTACCAGCTTGAAATACAAGGCTGTCGGGTAATTGCTGTGCAAGCTCTATTCCTTGAATGGGAAAGTTTTTTTGATAGGATCCAGGGTAACCGCCACTTACAGCCATCACTGTTGCAAAGGCATTGTCATGGTATTGAATATTTACATCTTCTAAAGTGCCATTATCGACAGCCGCTAGTAGACTTACTAAGTCGGTTTCTAAGCGAGGTAGAATTACTTCAGTTTCTGGGTCCCCCAAGCGACAATTGTATTCAATCACATAGGGTTCTCCTTTGCAATTCATAAGACCAAAGAACACAAAACCTTTATACACAAGGCCTTCCTGCTGAATTCCCTTAATAGTGGGCTCCACAATTTGAGCATTTACTTTATCCATAAAAGCGGCATCCATAAAGGGTACAGGGCTTACGCAACCCATACCACCTGTGTTTAAACCTGTATCTCCTTCGCCAATTCTTTTATAATCCTTGGCATGTCCAATGATTTGATAATGAGTACCATCGGTTAATGCAAAAACACTCACTTCAATACCTTCCAAGAACTGTTCTATGACTACCTTATCGCTGGCAGCGCCAAACTGTTTGTCCTGTAGCATTTCTTTATAACTCGTAAGTGCTTCTTGGTGTGTAGTGGCTATAATAACGCCTTTGCCAGCGGCTAGTCCATCTGCTTTTAAAACTATAGGTAGGGCATGAGCGCTAATGTAGGCAAGGCCTTGCTCATAATTTTCAAGGGTAAATTCGGCATAACTAGCAGTAGGAATTAGATGTCTTTGCATAAAATGTTTACTGAAAGCCTTGCTTCCTTCCAACTGAGCTGCTTTGGCAGAAGGGCCAATAATATTTATATGTTCGGTCAAGGGGTCGTTCGCAAAAAAATCATATATCCCTTTTACAAGAGGTTCCTCTGGTCCCACCACAATCATTTCAATTTGATGTGCTAGGGCTGCTTTTTTGAGGGCATCAAAATCATTTATTTCAATAGGCAAATTCGTTCCAAACTGAGCAGTACCAGGGTTTCCAGGGGCTATAAAGATTTCATCACACTGATGACTTTGGGCCATTTTCCATGCTAATGCATTTTCTCTTCCACCACTACCAATGAGTAAAATATTCATAATTAAAGGGATTGCACCACGAAAGTAAAATTTATTGAATGGATTTTATTAAATTGAGTCAATTAAATAAAACAATTACTTATGTCATCCACTACTCAGAAACATCCCAAAGGATTATATGTTTTGTTTGCAACAGAAATGTGGGAGCGTTTCAACTATTATGGTATGCGCGCTATCTTGGTTTTGTTCTTAACCAAGGCCCTGTTATTTGACAAAGTTTTTGCCTCTCAAGTATATGGTAGTTATACAGGATTAGTTTATTTAACACCCCTTTTAGGAGGCTATATTGCAGATAGGTATTGGGGCAATAACCGCTCTATTATTGCAGGTGGCTTGGTGATGGCCATTGGGGAATTTGTATTATTTTTTTGCGGACATTTTTATGAAAATGCAGGACTAGCCATGCCCTTATTTTATATTGGACTGGGTTGTATGATTGCAGGCAATGGCTTTTTCAAACCCAATATTTCAAGTATGGTAGGTCAGTTGTATGCCAAAGGCGATTCTAGAATTGACGCATCTTATACTATTTTTTATATGGGTATTAATACGGGTGGAGCCATTGGCCCCTTCGTATGCGGTTTTTTAGGAGACACTGGAAAGTCCGGGGATTTTAAATGGGCTTTTTTTGCAGGCGGTGTTGCCATGTTATTAAGTGTCATTACTCAAATGGTTTTTCAGAAAAAATATTTAGTGAATCCAGATGGCCAAGCTATTGGGGAAGCACCTAAAGACGCACCAAAATGGTTTCAAAAAATTCCAGTGATGGTAGGCTTTTTATTTTTAATTTCTTTAGTCACTATTGCTTTAGTGTATATTGATATTAAAGTAGTGAGTTATTTATTTTGGTTATTACTAGCTTGTATTATTTTAATCGCCTTTATTATTTTTTCTGATAAGTCATTGGATATTATTCAGAAGAAAAAAGTGGCTGTATTATTTACAGTTTCATTTTTCGTCATATTTTTTTGGAGCGCTTTTGAACAAGCGGGTGCCTCACTCACTTATTTCGCTTCAGAGAATACACAGAGAGACCTTGGCTTTTTTGTAGTGCCTGCAAGTTTTTTCCAATCGCTTAATTCTTTATTTGTTGTAACACTTGCGCCCTTAGTGGCATGGGTATGGATAAAATTAGGAAAGAGAGAACCTTCTTCTCCTTTTAAAATGGCCATGGGTTTAATGTTATTGGCCCTAGGTTATTTATGGATAGCCACTGGCGTGAACGGAGTAGGTGCAGGTATTAAAGTAAGTATGATTTGGTTAATAGGTATGTATATGATGCATACATTCGGAGAACTTTGTTTATCACCCATAGGCCTTGCTATTTTCAATAAACTTGCACCTATTAAATTCGCCTCTTTGTTAATGGCAGTATGGTTTACAGCCAATGCCTTTGCCAATAAATTAGCGGGTGTATTTAGTGCCCTGTATCCTGAAAATGGAAAAGTAACTTCTTTTGCGGGCTATCAAATTGCCAACTTGCATGAGTTTTTTATGTTCTTCGTTCTTATGGCAGGGATTGCTTCAATCATTCTGTTTTTAATTTCGAAGCAGTTGAAGAATCTTATGACTCATTAATAAAGTAAATATAAAATAGCAATCCTTCGTTCCCTCTCGCTCTGCTCGAAAGTACACTCAGGATTGTATTTATATATTTTACTTTATTTCTTTGACTAATCGCTTATTTAAAGCATTTGAAAAATAATCTACTGGCGAATTTATATAGATAGCAATGAGTCATCTTTTGCTGAGTTTCGAGTCTTAGCGTAAAGAAATTTATAAATACGAAAGTTAAAAAAGTCTGCATGTTTGAGCACAAAGTGCGAGTTCAGACTTTTAATTCGTATTTATAAATTTTAGCGAACAAGACGAGCACGAAGCAAAAGATGATTCATGCATATCTATTAAAGAGTATGTAAATTACTTTTTAAAGTACGCCCTTTACAATTTCATCAACCACTGCAGGATCAAGAAGTGTTGAAGTATCTCCTAAACTTTTCAATTCACCTTCTGCAACCTTGCGCAGTATACGACGCATAATTTTTCCAGAACGCGTTTTAGGAAGTCCTGATACAAATTGTATTTTATCAGGCTTGGCAATAGGGCCAATAATTCTGGTGACAGTTTGTAAAATATCTTTTCTAATAATATCGGCTGTGCCATGGGTGTCTTGACCATGTGAACCAGTATAAATTACATAAGCATAAATACCTTGTCCTTTTACATCGTGAGGGTAGCCTACCACCGCACTTTCCACCACACCCGCATGCATATTAATTGCGTTCTCTACTTCGGCTGTACCAATTCTATGACCACTTACATTTAAGACATCATCTACTCTACCTGTAATTCTAATCTGTCCCAATTCATTTTTTAAAGCACCATCTCCTGTAAAATATAAATTAGGATAAGTGGCGAAATAATTGGTTCTGCATCTTTCGTGGTCGCCATAAGTTGTTCGAATAGTGGCAGGCCAAGGTTGTGTGATGCATAAATTACCACGGTACAAACCATCTTCCATGGTGTTTATTTCATCTCCTTTATCATCCACTAAAATAGTTTTCACACCTGGCATTGGATAAGTGGCCCATCCTGGTTTACCTTCAGTAATACCTGCCATATTAGAAATCATAATGCCTCCTGTTTCTGTTTGCCACCAGGTATCTACAATAGGACATTTTTTCTTTCCAATATTTTCATCATACCAATGCCATGCTTCTTCATTAATGGGTTCACCTACGGTGCCTAAAACTTTTAAAC
>CAIJZF010000385.1 GCA_903825095.1 uncultured Bacteroidota bacterium
GGTGGTATTATGGATTTATGGACAAGAGAAGCAAGAATTTTTAAATATGGTTCTGGAGTAGGAACTAACTTCTCTCAAATTAGAGGAGCCAACGAAAAATTAAGTGGTGGTGGTTCATCAAGTGGTTTAATGAGTTTCTTAAAAATTGGTGACCGCGCTGCAGGTGCGATTAAAAGTGGTGGTACTACACGTCGTGCTGCTAAAATGGTTTGTTTAGATTTAGATCATCCAGAAGTAATGGATTTTATTAACTGGAAAGTAAAAGAAGAAGATAAAGTAGCTGCTTTAATTGCAGCTGGTTATGATAATAGTTATGAAGGTGAAGCCTACGCAACAGTGTCTGGACAAAACTCAAATAACTCTGTGCGTATTCCAAATAGCTTCTTTAAAGCATTGTCTGAAAATGGCAACTGGGAATTAAAGGCAAGAACAGATGGTCGTGTGATGCAATCTATCCCTGCTCGTGAAGTATGGGATCAAATTGCAAACGCTGCTTGGCGTTGTGCCGATCCTGGAACACAATATGACACTACTATTAACGAGTGGCATACTTGTCCAAAAGGTGGCCGTATCAATGCATCTAACCCTTGTTCAGAATATATGTTCTTGGACAACACTGCTTGTAACCTAGCTTCTATCAACTTGCGTAAATTCTTCAATGAGTCTGATAATAGTTTTGATGTAACTGGTTTTGAATATACTACAAGATTATGGCAGACTGTACTAGAAGTATCTATATTAATGGCGCAGTTCCCTTCTAAAGAAGTAGCACAATTATCTTATGACTACAGAACCACTGGTTTAGGTTTTGCTAACTTGGGTTCTATGTTAATGGTAAGTGGTATTGCTTATGATAGTGAAGAAGCACGTGGTATTGCAGGTTCCATCACTGCAATTATGACGGGCGTGGCTTATAAGACATCTGCAGAGATGGCTTCCTTCTTAGGTGCCTTCGATAGATACGAAGAAAACAAAGAAGACATGTTACGTGTAATGCGTAATCACCGCGCTGCTGCATATGATGCAGAAACTGCTTATGTAGGTATTGAAATTAAACCACAAGGAATTAAAGCTCAATATACTCCTGATTATTTATTGAAAGCAGCAACCAAGGCTTGGGATGATGCAGTTCAATTAGGAGAAAAATATGGTTATAGAAATGCGCAAACAACTGTAATTGCTCCAACAGGAACCATTGGTTTAGTAATGGATTGCGATACTACAGGTGTTGAGCCAGATTTTGCTTTAGTGAAATTTAAAAAATTATCAGGTGGTGGATACTTTAAAATTATCAACCAATCGGTACCACAAGCATTAAAGAACTTGGGTTATTCTCAAGCAGAAAATGATGCCATTGTAAACTTCGCTGTAGGACATGCAAGTTTCGTAGGGGCGCCACATATTAATAATGAATCTTTATTAGCGAAAGGATTTACAGCAGAAGAAATTGCAAAATTAAATGGCGCTGCTAAATCTGCATTTGAAATTGGATTTATTTTTAACCGCTTTACTTTAGGTGATGCTTGTTTAACAAGATTAGGTTTCAAAGAAGAAGTATTTGCAGACTGGAATTTTAGTTTATTAGAAGCAGTAGGATTTACAGAAGATCAAATAGATGCTGCCAACGATTATGTTTGCGGTACCATGACTGTAGAAGGTGCGCCTGCATTGAAAGATGAGCATTTGTCCATATTTGATTGTGCGAATAAAAATGGTAAAAAAGGAGAAAGATATATTCATGCACATGGACATATTAGAATGATGGCTGCTTGTCAACCATTCTTATCTGGTGCGATTTCAAAAACAATTAACCTTCCCAACGAAGCCACTGTTGAAGAAATTGCAGATTCCTATTTAATGAGTTGGACCCTAGGTTTAAAAGCAAATGCTATCTACCGTGATGGTTCTAAATTAAGCCAACCGTTAAGTACAAAATCGGATAAAAAGAAAAAAACTGATGCTATTGCAGACGAAGAAGTAAGTGTAGAAGGCGGTTCTCAATTAGTAGACTTAAGTCAATTGAATGTAGATGAGTTATTAGAAGAGGTTCAAAAAAGAATGTCTGCTTCTACTGACACTAAATTCAAGCGTCAATTGTCTCGCATTGTTGAGCGCAAATCCTTACCTGCTAAGCGTCGTGGTTTTACCCAAAAAGCACGCATTGGCGGACAAGTATTATTTTTAAGAACTGGTGAATACAACGATAACACTTTAGGTGAAATATTTATTGACTTAGCCAAAGAAGGTTCTACCCTTCGTAGTTTAATGAACTGCTTTGCTATCTCCATCTCTGTTGGCTTACAATATGGGGTGCCTTTAGAAGAGTTTGTAGAGAAGTTTGTATTTACTAAGTTCGAGCCTTCTGGAATGGTTGATCATCCAAATATTAAAACAACCACTTCGATTGTTGACTTTATTTTCCGTTCATTAGCCTATGAATATTTAGGCAGAACTGACTTAGTACATGTATTAGACAAGCCTACTGTTGAAAATTTAGGTGAGGAGGGGGATATAACTTTGGTGGGAACACCTGAGTTAAGTAGCATTCGTGTTACTGCGCCTTCACCAGTCGCTAAAGCAAATGTTGCAGTAGCTGTGAACGAAGGAGGTTCAATGGATCAAGTACAAGCGGCTGCAAAAAGCATGCAAAGCGATGCTCCTGCTTGTAGCACTTGTGGACATATTACAATTCGAAGCGGTACTTGCTATAAATGCTTGAACTGTGGAACTTCTATGGGCTGCAGTTAAATTTCTCGGCCCTTTCTTTGAAAGTTAGGGCCTCGAAATTTTAAACTCTGATGATTTTAATCCCCACCCCATAAACGGGTGGGGATTTTTAATTTAAATCTAACCA
>CAIJZF010000386.1 GCA_903825095.1 uncultured Bacteroidota bacterium
ATATATAAATTTATATAAATGTGTAATAACTGAATTTCTGTCTAATTTGAATGTATTTTACCAATTTTAATCCATTTTTGTCCTCATGCCAAGCCCTTTTACCCATTTACTCTTAAAGTGGAATCAAAATGAGAATCATCGACCCATGCCTTGGAAAGGGGAGAAAGACCCCTATAAAATCTGGCTAAGTGAGATCATTTTACAACAAACCAGGGTAGAACAAGGTTGGGCTTACTATGAAAAGTTCCTAAAAAATTTCCCCACTATCTTCCAATTGGCTGCGGCCAAGGACGAAAAAGTTTTTAAACTCTGGGAAGGATTGGGTTATTATAATCGTTGTAAAAATTTATTATTTACCGCTAGGCATATTGTAAAAGAGTACAAAGGAAAATTTCCAAATACCTATGATAGTTTATTATCATTAAAAGGAGTAGGTCCCTATACTGCATCGGCCATCGCTTCATTCGCTTATAATTTACCTCATGCAGTGGTAGATGGAAATGTCTTCAGGGTTTTTTCAAGATTTTATGGCATTTCCACAGCCATTGATACCAAAGAAGGCATTGAAATTTTTAATAAAATTGCTACGGATAATTTATCAAAAAAGCAAGCAGGCATCTATAATCAAGCCTTGATGGACTTTGGAGCCACTGTTTGCAAACCCATGGCAGCGCTATGTCCTAGCTGTGTGATGCAAAAAAAATGCGTAGCCTTTACCCAAAACCAAGTCAACTTATTACCCGTTAAATTAAAAACGATTCAAAAGAAAAATAGGTTTTTTGATTTCTTTATTTTCAAACAAGGGGACTATTTTTTAATTCAAAAAAGAGGGGCGGGTGATATCTGGTCCAACTTGTATCAATTTTATTTAAATGAAAATGAAAGAGCGGCAGCTATCGATAAAAAATATATTCAAAAATTTATCCTAGAGCCTTTAGTCCTCTCTAAAGAAAATATTATTTCCTTACTGCCTTCTTCTGTTTACAAACAGACACTTACGCATCAACAAATAGAGGCAAGATTTATCATCATAAACTTAAATAAGAAGCCTGCCCTTTTTGCCAAGGCCTTATGGGTTAAAAAAGATGGGTTTAAGAAGTACCCATTTCCTAAAATCGTTAACGATTTTTTAAAAATGGCAATGGCTAAGGGGAAATCGGGTTTTTCTTTGTAAAAATGGTAACTTTCCATCATAAATTCATCCACTTTGGAAACGCACTCGGGGCCTTTATTTAATATACTCACAGCCAACTTGGCTATTCTGCAACAAGACAGTGGTTTGTTTATTTTAATTTTTATTTTATTGTTTTTATCCTTTGTGATAGCCGGATCAGAAGTGGCATTCTTTTCTTTATCTTATAAAGACATTCAAGTATTAAAAACAAAACATTATAAGCCCTTTCAAAGAATTGTTTCTTTATTAGAGGAGCCTAAAAAGTTATTGAGCTCCATGCTTATTGCGAATAGCTTTATTAATATTTGTATTATTCTAATTGCCAATATTTTAATTGATCATTTTTTTGTTTTTGATAGTATTACTTTTCCTGGACTTGAATTTATTATTAAAGTCATCGCTGTTACTTTACTACTTTTATTCTTTGGAGAAATTTTACCTAAGGTTATGGCTACTCAAAACAATATTCGTTTTGCCCAAGACTTTGGTTTTATCATTCAAGTAGTATATATTATTTTTTCTAAACCTAGCGGCTTACTTGTAAAGTATACTAATTTAATTGAAAAAAAATTAGAACAAAAAAGAATAGGCAGTTCTTATAGCATGGAAGAATTAGATCATGCCATTGAATTAACTACTTCTCCCAATAATCAAGCCAATGAAAAAAGTATTTTAAAAGGCATTGTGAAGTTTGGTAATATTTCCGTGAAACAAATCATGAAAACAAGGTTAGATGTTTGTGGTGTGGATGCCTCTATTTCTTTCAATGATTTATTAGCTCATATTAAAGAGCATAATTATAGTCGCTTCCCTATTTACAAAGAAGACTTAGATACTATTGCGGGTATTATTCATACCAAGGATATTATTCCGCATATTAGTGAAAATGCCAGCTATGATTGGAAGCCCTTAATACGTCCTGCCTTTTTTGTGCATGAACAAAAAATGATTGAAGATTTGTTGAAAGAGTTTCAATCAAAACGTATTCACTTTGCCATTGTAGTGGATGAATTTGGTGGAACCAGTGGTATCATTACTTTAGAGGATATCTTGGAAGAGATTGTGGGGGATATTAAAGATGAATTTGATGAAGAAGAATCTATGATTAAAAAAATAGATCAATATCATTATATCGTTGAAGGGAAAACAACGATTATTGATTTTTGTAATTTTATAGAAATTGCTACCAATTCTTTTGATACCGTAAAAGGAGAAAGCGATACAGTGGCAGGTTTATTTTTAGAATTAGCAGGAGCCTTTCCAACGTTACAACAAGTAGTTAAGTTTAAGCAATATAGTTTCACAGTACTTGAAATTCAAAAAAATAGAATTCATAAAGTTCAATTAATCATCACACCTTTGCCTACTCAAAATTTAGAAAATGGCTAAGCAAAACAGAAGCGTACTTATTGCCTCATTTTTTTGCATATTTTTTTTAGCGGCTTGTAATAGCCCTTATACCATTAAAAATAAAGGCTATTCGAAGCTTTCATTTCCTGCAAAGTCCTACCAAGCATTTAATCAAGCATCAGCCCCTTATAGTTTTGAATACCCCACATATGCAGTTATTGATGATGATGTAAATAAACAAAGAACAGGCTTGCAAAAAGGAAAATGGATGAACATTCGTTTTCCAGGTCAAGAGGCGACAATTTATGTAAGTTATATAGCCATGCAGCCAAAGCAATTAGACACTTTAATAAGAGATGCCTACACTTTTGCGAATAATCATAATAATAGGGCCAGCTCTATTGCCGACTCTCTGTTCCTTAACCCAAATGGGGTAGAAGGTGTTTTTTTCAACATTGGAGGAGAGGTAGCCACCCCTTATCAGTTTTTTTTAACCGATTCTACACATCATTTTTTTAGAGGCGCCTTGTATTATGATGCAACGCCCAATCAAGATTCCTTAGCACCAGTGAATGCATTTTTACTATCCGACATAGAGCATATTTTGAATACATTTAGATGGAAAAAATGATATCTTTATACAATAAATTTTTCTAATGATTATTATTGACAATGTTTTAGTGAGCGACTTACTTGTGGAAGAACAATTTGTTTGTGACTTATCTAAATGTAAAGGAGCTTGTTGTGAAGACGGTGATGCAGGCGCACCGCTGGACAATAAAGAAAAAGAGTACGTGAAGGAGTTTTATGAAAAGGTAAAGCCTTATATGACCAAGGAGGGTATACAAGAAGTGAAAGAAGTAGGTCCTTATTTATATGATCGTGAATTTGGTTGGGTAACACCTACTGTTAATGGTGCCATTTGTGCTTATGGCTATAAAGAAAAAGGGGTGATCAAGTGTGCTTTTGAGCAAGCCTATAATGATGGCAAGATTCCATGGAAAAAACCCCTTAGCTGTCACTTGTTTCCCATTAAAATTCAGAAAAGCAAGTCAGATCCAACTAAGGAATATGTAAACTATGAGCCTCGTGAAGATTTATGTAAATCGGGCTGTTCATTGGGGGTGAAGCTAAAAGTGCCTGCTTACCAATTTCTAAAGGAATCCATTGTTAGAAAGTATGGGGAAACATTTTATGAAACCTTGGATGCCACAGCGAAGCACCTTAAAAATAAATAGCTATTTTTGCGCTCATGGAAAGCATTTACGCAGCATCATTTCTTGAAAAAAGTACCGCCAAAGCGATTGACAAATCGCATCACAAAAAAATCAATTTCAATATTGGTAAGTACAATGCTGTAGTGCCAAAAGGCAAGGCACAATTCACCGATTTAAACCGCGTGAAAGAACTAGCCAAGAATAAAAAATGGGATGCCATTGAACATCTAGATGTATACTTAAATCAATTCGAAGAACAAATTACCAAAAGAGGGGCAAAGGTATTATGGGCTGAAGACAGCGAACAAGCTTTAAATTTTATAGGAGAAATTTGTAAAGAAAAGAATTGTAAATCTCTTGTGAAAAGCAAGAGTATGGTTACAGAAGAAATTCATTTGAATAATTATTTAGAATCGATTGGCATTGAAAGTGTAGAAACAGACTTGGGAGAATACATTCAACAATTGGATGGAGAAGCGCCTTATCATATAGTAACGCCTGCTATGCATAAAAGCAAGGAAGATGTTGCAAAATTATTTAATGAAAAATTAGGTACCGATATAAATTTAACACCAGAGCAATTAACCCTGGTGGCTAGAAAAAATTTAAGAGAAAAATATGTGCAGGCTGAAATAGGCGTAACAGGTGCAAACTTTATTATTGCCGATGTGGGTGCCATTGCTGTTACAGAAAATGAAGGGAATGCCCGTTTATCGGTGGCTTGGCCTAAAACACATATCGTCATTGTAGGTATTGAAAAAATGATTCCTTCTATTGATGACCTTGGATTATTTTGGCCTTTACTAGCAACTTATGGAACAGGACAGCAAGTGACTGTATACAATAGTATTCTTTCTGGTCCAAGACAAGCAGGTGAAACAGATGGCCCAGAAGACATGTATGTTATTTTATTAGATAATGGACGTACCGACTTACTAGCCAATGCAAAAAGTAGAGAAGCTCTTTATTGTATAAGATGCGGCGCTTGTTTGAATGCTTGCCCTATTTATAAAAATATTGGTGGACATGCTTACGATACCACTTACAGCGGGCCTATTGGAAGTGTGATTACTCCTCATTTAAGAGGTATGCATGACTATAAACATTTAAGTTATGCTTCCAGTCTTTGTGGTAATTGCACAGAAGTATGTCCGATGAAAATAAATTTACACGAGTTATTACTTGAAAATAGAAAAGAGGCAGTGGAATTAGGGGAAGCAAGTTTCACTGAGAAATTTGCATGGAAAGTTTGGAAACAAACTTCTATGAATCGAAAACTAATGAATCAAGGTAATGCACCTATCAAAAACTGGGTAATCAATAAAATGTTTAAAGGATGGAGCCAACAAAGAGCTCCTCTTGAATTTCCTACTAAAACATTTAATCAACTTTGGAAGGAAGGGCATAAGAAGTAAGATCACAGTTTCACTGAATAATCACATTCCATCGGCATCGGAAATAGCTTCCACCGGATCTTTCTGATTTTTCAAACTTCTATTCACTAAGTACACGCCAATAAGTGTACAGATTGTACCAATAATACTGGTGAAACTCATTTTTTCATTTAAGAGTAAAGAGCCCACCCAAATGGCAACAATTGGATTGATATAGGCATATAGGGATGCAATCGCAGGATTTAAATGCTTCATGCTATAAATAAATGAAATGAATGCAAAGACCGATCCTCCAATAACCATGTAAATAATAACGCCCCAAGAAATAGCAGGAATTTCATGCAGTGCAATATAATTACCAGTATATAATGTAAATAAGCCCATAGTAACTGCACTTATAAGCATTTGCCAGCCAATGGAATAATAGGCATTCATATTTATTTTATTCCTAGAAATAATAATGGAACCCACACTCCAAGTAATCATGGCGAATAAAGATAAACCTACGCCCAATGCATAATGTGTGCCATGAACTAATAAACTATCCTTATAAAAAATAAAGGCAATACCTAATAAACCCAATAATAAACCAATCATGGTTTGTGCGGTAATTTTAATGGCTTTAAAATAAAAACGTTCTATAAGTACCACCGACAAAGGGTAGAGCGCGGCAATTAAAGCAGCAAGCCCACTGGTAATAAATTGTAAACCATAAGTGGCAATACCATTAGAGGATACAAACATTAAAAAGGCCATGGGTATTAACCAAAGAAATTGTTTTTTGGTGGGAAGGCCTTCACCTCTTAATAAAAAAAAGCTAACATAAATACTGCCCCCTAGTAATTGACGAATACTGGCCAATTCAAAAGCGGGCATATGCGATACGCCCATCTTACTGGCTACCCAAGTGGTTCCCCAAACAAGACTGGTAACCGTTAAGGCTAAGTAAGCTTTTTTTTGATTAGCCATAAGGCTTTGCTTAATGTTTGAAATGTCTTTGTTCTGTCATCACCATGGCTAGGCCATTAGCTTGGCAATAAGCCACGCTGTCTTTATCTCTTACGGATCCTCCTGGTTGTATATAGGCTTCAATGCCTTCTTCATGTGCAATTCTAACACAGTCATCAAAAGGGAAGAAAGCATCTGAGGCTAATGTAGCACCCTTTAAATCAAATTTAAATTGTTTTGCTTTTTCAATCGCGTGACGTAGGGCGTCTACTCTACTTGTTTGACCACAACCTTTACCCACTAACTGCGTATTTTTTATAAGTGCAATGGCATTGCTCTTTAAATGCTTGCAAATAATATTTCCAAAAATTAAATCTTCTTTTTCTTTATCAGTGCAAGGCCTTGCACCTACCTCTTCCCATTTGCTATAATTCCCAATGTCTAATCCTTGCTCTAAAGTTCCATTAAGGATAGATTTTTTTTGAGTAGGATTAAAACTTACTTCATTTTTTAATTCAAGTAAGATTCTATTTTTCTTAGCTGTTAAAATAACTAAAGCAGCAGGATCAAAGCCTGGCGCTATTAAGACTTCAAAGAAAATTTCTTGAATAGCTTCTGCAGTTGCAACATCCACTACTGCATTGGTTACTAGCACACCGCCAAAAGCACTTTCAGGATCGCCCGCCAAGGCTGCCTGCCAACTATCAAATACATTATTTCTTTTAGCTACACCACAAACATTGGTATGTTTAATAATGGCAAAACTCGTTAAAGGTAAATCTGCCATTAAGGCAATGGCAGCATCGACGTCTACTAAATTATTATAGGATAATTCTTTACCATGTAATTGTGTAAACCAGTCCTCTAAGTTGCCATAAAAAGTAGCTACCTGATGTGGGTTCTCTCCATATCTTAAAACTTTCCCAGCGCTAGGGTTAAAGTAATTACTAATAGCTATATCATAATGCATCACTACTTCGAAAGCCTTAGCTGCAAAGGACTTTCTTTGCTCAATCGTAGTTGTTCCTTTTTGGTCTATGAGTATTTGATTCAATTTAGAGTAGTCATCTTTAGCGGCAATCACCACTAAGTCTCTGAAATTTTTACCAGCCGCTCTTATCATAGAAGGCCCACCAATATCAATTTTTTCTATAATTAATTTTTCTTCGTCGGTACTTTTTAATGTTTCTTCAAAAGGGTATAAGTCTACAATCACTAAATCTAAAGCAGGAATTTTATACTGTTCCATTTCTTTCAAGTCTTGTTCCTCGTATCTTCTACCTAAAATGCCACCAAAAATGGAAGGATGTAAAGTTTTCACTCTTCCACCTAATATAGAAGGGTAACCTGTTACTGTTTCTACTCCTATACAAGGAATACCTAATTCTTCAATGAATTGTTGTGTACCACCGGTAGAATAGATGGTAATATTTAAGGCATGTAGGGTTTTAGCAAGTGGGGCTAAACCGTCTTTGTAAAAAACTGAAATTAAGGCTGATTGTATTTTCTTTTCCATATGTAAAGGTAAGCCCTTCTTATTTTTTGCCTCCTTTTGCTTTTCCACAAAAATTAGCCTAGACTGAATAACTTTAGCAAACAAAAGATGCAAAAAATACCCAAAATATAGACCAACCATTTTGCCTTTTTTGTATACAGCCAAGCATACATAAGTATTAGAGCCAAGTAGTATAAAACTACTTGGTCTAGGCCAAAAGAAATGATTAAGGGTCGATTAATAGGCAGGGCATCTAAATGGCTAATGGTTTTATTTATACCTATTATATATTTTTCTATTATTTGCCCCTCTAATTTTGGAAGTCCCATAATGGAAGGGGTGATGACTAATAGGGCTAATGCATATAAAAGCAGTGTACTTAAAGGCACCATGATAAAATTACTAATGAGCACCAAGGAAGCTAGTTGGTGAAAATGAAAAAGTAAAATAGGTAGGGTGGTTAATTGTGCAGCTATACTAATACATACATTATTCCATAAAAAAATAAAGACAGGGTTATCCATGGGTATCATTTTATTGAATAAAGGGTATACTAAATGAATACCCATTACGGCAGCATAAGACAACTGCAGACCAATGTTCTCTAAATTTTTTATATCAAATAATAGTAAAATTAATACACCACCTGCCACCATATTTAATGTAAAAAAACTCTACCCTAAAAATTTACCTATATAGTAGATGCTAAAAAACACAGCAGCTCTTAGAATGGAAGGGCTAGCGAAAGCCATTAGGGGATAGGTCCAAACACAGCATAACACAACTATAAGTTCAATAATAATAAATATTTTTTTTCGAGGTAGCCAATGGGTTATGCGTAAAAT
>CAIJZF010000387.1 GCA_903825095.1 uncultured Bacteroidota bacterium
ACTTTAACTGAACTCATTGTATTAATTTTTATTTTTCAATAGGAGATGCAAAGGTACCATCTTTTTAAAAAATATGGGGCAAATAACTAAGAAGAAATGAACAAAATCAAGGATTTATACAAACAATTGATCGTATTTGGGCTTAGTTCATTGGATTTCGGGCTTCCCAATGGTCAATTTTGAAAACCCGCTAGGGCATTGATATTCACTAAAAAAGCTAAAAACTTTTGGCAGTAAAGCGTTTGCGACCTATTTTTGCGACCCTAATAACATAGTGAACATGGAGCGTTCGACTAAGGGTTAGGTCACCTCCCTTTCACGGAGGTAATACGGGTTCGAATCCCGTACGCTCTACAAAGCCTCTCATGCAAATGAGAGGCTTTTTTAATGCGGAGCCGCGAAACAAGCTAGCCAGTGCGTATTTATACTTAAAATTCAAACCTTACTATTTATTAATATAGATGCTGTAAATAATATTAATAAAATAGTTGCCCTTTTGGGCAACTTAAATTAACTTTGAAATTGAATACATACAAGAAATTTAGAACCGCTGTATTTTATAAAGATTATTTTGAGCAGTTCTTTGTAAAACAAAATAATAGAGTAAAGGAAAAAATAATATGGACAATTAGATTAATTGAAGATGTTGAAGTTGTTCCTTCTATTTATTTAAAGAGTATATCAGGTACAAATGGTATATATGAAATAAGAATTCAAACTGGTTCTGATATTTTTAGGATATTTTGTTTTTTTGATAAAGAGAATATAATAGTGATTGGAAATGGATTTCAAAAGAAAACTCAAAAGACGCCTAAAAATGAAATCATTAAGGCAATTCAAATAAAATTAAATTATGAAAACGAAAAATAATACTATTTCACTAGATCAATTTGTAGAGAATCATTATGGCGCAATTGGAACTAAAAAAAGAGACTCTTTTGAAAAAGGATATGAAAACTTTAAGCTTGGTGCTATGCTCCAAGAAGCTAGGCTGAGAAAGGGCTTGACTCAAGAAGCACTTGCATTAAAATTAGGCACTACAAAGTCCTATATATCAAAAATCGAAAACGATATTAAGGAAATACGCTTATCAAATTTACAAAGACTGGTTGAAATTGGACTTGACGCTAAACTTGAAGTGAATATTCAATTTTAACTACTCATACCCTATCCCCGCTCCAAACTTATACAAAGGGTTCTTGGTATCGTAAGGCATGTCTTCTTTTTGTTTTAACACTTCCTCCATGGAAGATGGTAACTCAAAAGGCAGTTTACCACTAGGCTTAAATTTGCCCTCGGTTCGAACTGTCAAGGATTCCTTGACAGTTGACTTTTTATCTAACTCATTCTCTTTGAAGCAGTTATTGATGTGTAAACTTACATTTTGCTTGGTTTGGCCAAATAGTTCAACCATTTGTGCCTGAGTGAGCCACACCGTATCCTCTTCAAACTTTACTTCTACATTTATTTCATTGTTTGCTCCTTGGAAAATTTCAATTTGATTTTGCATATTTTATTTTTATGCAAAACTCGAAATGTAAAAATGTATAACCTACTTTTTAGATCTAAAGATATTCGTTCGGAGATTTTCTAAAATGTTAATATTAAAATTATTTGAAACTAACAAAGCTTAATTGATGTCTATTACTTTAAATACTTACTTTTAACGTAAGTATCATTAAACGTTAGTATGATACTTAGTTTTGGAAAGATAACGACTCTATGAAAAAATTAAAAAACATACACCCTGGAGATGTCTTAAAAGAAGAATTTCTATACCCGTTAGGAATTAGTGCATATAGACTATCTATGGATATTGGAGTACCTCAAACAAGAATATCTGAAATACTAAAAGGCAACCGAAGTATAACTGCCGATACTGCCTTGAGACTTTCTAAATACTTTGGTAATAGCCCCAATTTCTGGCTGGGCCTTCAAAACGATTTTGACATTGAAGAAGAACTATTGGTTAAAGGCTCTGACCTAAAGCTTATTAAAAGATATTCGGCGAATTAAGAAACCATTTCCGAACAGTTCAAGTTTCAAAAGCTAGTATAGATGTATACTTTACTTCTATGCTACTCCACCGCCTTCTCTAAATCGGCGATAATAAATTTAGACATTTGTAAAAAAGCATAGGTTGCTTTTGGCGCAGTAGCAGGGTTGGTCATGAACTTCCCTAAACAACTAGGTACCACCTGCCAACTTATGCCATACTGGTCTTTTAACCAACCGCATCTGCCAGGAGCACCATGTTCAACCAAGGCATTCCAATAATAATCTATCTCTTCCTGCGTGTCAACAGTTATAATAAAAGAAACCGCCTCATTAAAACTAAATTGATGCGGCGCAGAACTATCCATGGCACCAAAGGAAAGATCATTTAATTCAAACTGCGCATATTTAATATTGCCTTCAGTATCAGGCTCTCCTTTTTGATAAGTATCTATTTGAATAGTGTTAGCACCTTTAAATAAATTGGTATAAAATTCAATCGCTTGCTTTGCTTTTCCATTTTGATTGCCTGTGAATAACATATTAGGCATAATCTTAGTGCGGCTTTTATGCCCAAGCATTAATTGAAAGTTCACTCCATATTTATCGGCGCACCATCCGTATTTTTCACTCCAAGGATATTTGTTAAGGGGCATTAAAATTTTACCATCAATAATTAATTTCTCCCAAAGGCTATCTATTTCAGCTTCTGTTTCAATACTTATAAAAAATGAAATGGAAGGGTTAATTACATACCCTGGGCCACCATTTAAATTCATAAACCGACGACCAAATAAATTATATACAACCGCCATTGGATTTTCAGAAACAATTTCCACTTCGCCAAATACTTCTTTATAATAATAAGCCGCTTCTTTTGCTTTTCCATCAAACCATAAACAAGTTCCAATTGAGTGTAGCATATATAAATATTTAAATTGAAAATAAGTATAATACTAGTTCTTAGCAAGGATTTTATATTAAAATTCTTAATTTGCAGGGAAGACTATTCAAAAAATTTATGTGTTACGTTATTGGCATAAAAATTCCTAAAAAGCAAACTATTAAAGTAGGTGGCACTGCATTAGATATAGATGCCATTGATATACCTATGCAGTCGGGCTTTGCTTATGACCAGTGGCCAGTAATTTTTAATGAACCTAGTAGAGAAGATACTATAAATACCCCCCATAAGTCTTTACTAAGGCCAGGGCTTATGCACTGGGAGCTTATACCCCATTGGGTGCGTAATGAAAAAGAATTAACAGAATCGAGAAAAAAATATACCACCCTTAATATAAAAGCAGAAACTATTTTAAGCAATAAAGTGGCGCAAAGCACTATTCATAGCAACAGGTGTTTGGTATTGGCTTCACATTTTTTTGAATGGCAACAAATTGAAAAAGAAAAGTACCCGCACTGTATTTCATTGAATGAAAAACCTATTTTTTATATAGCAGGTGTTTGGAATACTTGGACCAACCAAAATACTGGAGAAACTAAAAATAGCTTTGGTATTATTACCACTGAAGCCAATGGCTTAATGAGTAAGATTCACAATGTCAAAAAAAGAATGCCCACCATTTTAGAAGAAGATGCA